>JAKAOC010000346.1 GCA_021823385.1 Actinomycetes bacterium | reverse complement strand
ATCTTCGACAACACGGACTCAAGTCGGCCCCACCCCCTCCACCACGCAGCCCAGACGTACAGGTCCCCCTCGTCAGCGGCGAGCGCCATCGTAAGAGCACGCAGACTCACGGGATCCAGACTTCCGGGCTGCACCGAACCGCCTTCAGAACGAGGCACCAAATGTCCACCAGGACCATAAGCCAGGTGTGGAATAGCAAAATAGGCAAAATAACCACTCGGCGCGATGTGCGCTATCCGCAGAGTACCCCGGTCGGAAGGGAGCGGGAACATACGCTCCTTAATCCAGTCAGTCGCTTCGGTGCTGTTCGCGAACTGCATCACATTTCTGTTCCTCGGTCATTCAACTCCCTACACCCGGCCAGAAAACCGCCTCCGCTATTCCACTCATTGAAGCCAAGCTGAGGTGACCCAGGAAAAGTAGACACAGTGCTTAGGCGGCTTGAGCGGCCCTGGATAACGATAGCTCGTAGTTGATCGGCTGGGCTCTGCCCTTACGGCGCACCTGTTCACCGGAGACAACGCGCTCAAAGCCGTTCTAAGGGACCGCTTTGATCCGGCCGGTAGGTTTTTGTCTAACCGTCAGCTCAATTCCTCGGTGCCCAATACGGCGCGTGCCGCGAGCTCGGACGGTGTCACGATCTTTGACATGATGGCCGCGGCCTCTCGCTCTCGCTCGTCGATCACGTGGCTATAGACGTTCAGGGTGACCGTCGGCGTCGAGTGCCCCAGGCGGCCGCTCACGGTTCGAACGTCGACGCCGGCCGCGATCAGTTGCGTCGCGGTGAAATGGCGCAAGCTATGAAAGTGGAGCTCTCGCCACCCGTGCTTGTCGGCGATCGTACGGAAGTGCCGGCTTATCGCGTCGGGGAAGGCCGGCACGCCGGCGTCGGGCTCGAAGCTGAACAGGTACGGATCCGCGGCGAGCTCGAAGCCGCCTTGGACCGCCTTCTCGCGCACGAAGTGCATCCGGCCCTCGATGAGCCCGCACCCGGCATCGTCGAGCCAGACCCGGCGCACTCGCTTTGTAGTCGTCTCGCCGATATGAATTCCCGTGGCCGGCGTGTAGGTGACGTTCCTTCGCACCGTCAGCACCCGGCCGTCGTAATCCGAGAAGCGCAATCCGCACAGCTCGCCGCGCCGGAGCCCGGTGATGGCCGCAATGCTGATCAGCGACCTCCAATACTCGTGCCGGCGGCCGCCTTCGTCGAGCAGCACCCGGAGCTGCTCGACGGTGGGCACGGCGATCTCCTTCGTCGCCTTCACTGGGGGCTTGACCGCGAGGACCGGATTGCGGTCGAGCCACTCCCATCGCACCGCTTGCTGCAGCGCGGCACGGAAGACTTCATGCACCTGGCGGCGAACGCTTTGCGTGACGCCCTCTTGCTCGAGCAGCCGGTAGAAGGCGTCGACGTGGCCGGCGGTCAGCTCGTCGGCCTGGACCGCGCCGATGTGTCGGACAACCTGCTCGACCCGTTGCCGGTAGATGAGTGCCGTCTTCGGCGCCAGCGAGCCCTGGCGCGCCTCGAGCCATTTGCGCATAATCGTCTCGACCGAGACCGAGGTGGCTCGCTTCCTCGCGTCCTGGGATTCGGTCACAAGCTTCGAGAGGGCCATCTGCGCCTGGCGCTTGGTGCCCTTGAATCTCTGCCACTGGCGACGCCGCTCGCCGGTGACCGGATCCTTCGGCAGGTACACCATGAGCTCCCAGACGCCTGCTCCGACTTGCCGCATGCTGCCCTTCATGGCGGTCATCCGGCTCTTCAGTTTTGAGCGGGGTCTGAGAACCTCGGGCCGTCAACCCTGTAGCTGATTCAGCTTGGGAACAGGGGTGACGGGGGAACCTGTAGCTTCTCAAGCTGTGAAGAAATACAAAGCCTTTACGGGCTCCCCCGTCCTTGTCGATCCTAGAGACATCTGCAACGCCGTCGTCGGGCTGAAGGGCACCAGAGTCCTTCACTACCAGCGCCAGGGACCCATGGCCGAGATCGGCATCGAGCAGGTGCTCGGGGAGATCCTCTGCTCCAAGTGCCGATCGGTTGCCAAAGTCAAAGATCGCCCCTGGGTGATCTATGTGGATCTTCCCTTCGGGGGCACACCGGTCAGGATCGCCTGGAGAAAGCACCGCATGGCCTGTAGGGAACCATCCTGTGATCAAGGGAGCTGGACCCTTTCCGATCACCGCATAGCCGCAGCCAGGAGCCTGCTCACCACGCGCGCTGCCAAGTGGGCCACCAAGCAGGTGGGAGGGGGCAGGACCATCACCGAGGTGGCCAAGGAGCTGGGATGTGACTGGGGGGTGGTGATGCGGGCGGTGGAGCTCTATGGCAAGGCGCTCCTCGCGGCCGACAAGAAGCGCGTCGGGGAAACGACGGCCATCGGCTTCGACGAGACCCTGTTCGTGCGAACGGGCAAGTACCGATCTCAGCACTGGGCTACGACGGTGTGCGACGTGGCCGGGGCCAAGCTGATCGATGTGGTAAAGACCCGGGACTTCAAGGAGGTGGCCGCCTGGGTGAAAGAGAGGCCGGCGGCTTTCAGGGAGGGGATCGAAGTGGGGACACTGGACATGTCCAACACCTATGCCGCGGTCTTCAGTGTCACCCTGCCAAAGGCGATCCAGGTGGTAGATCGGTTCCATGTCGTAAAGGCCGCCAACTCCATGCTCGATGCCGTCCGCCGCCGCGTCCAGTCCGAGACCACCGGCCACCGGGGACACAAGGAGGATCCGCTCTATAAGTCAAGGAAGCTGTTGGTGATGAGAGAGCGCGACCTGGACGAGAAGACCACCGCACGCCTGGCCTCCCTGCTCGCCCTGGGGGACCCCACCGCGGAGGTGGCTCTGGCCTACCGGGTAAAGGAGGCCCTGGCCGAGTTCTACGAGCTCCCCTCGCCCACCGAGGCACGTCGGCGCTTGGAGGAGATCGTCGAGCGCTCCATCTCCTCGGCCAGCTCCCCCGAGCTCCAAAGGCTCGGGCGTACCCTTAGGCGCTGGTTCGAAAAGATCATGGCCTACCACCAGACCCATCTCACCAACGGCCCCACCGAAGGCCTAAACAACCTGCTCAAGAGGGTAAAGCGGGTAGCGTTCGGCTTCACCAACTTTGAGAACTTCCGCATCCGCGCGCTTTTGTATGCCGGCAAGCCCAACTGGAGGGTGCTGGACTCCATCGTGGTGAAATAGGCCGGCTGCAGGCACTAACCCATCAACCGCGATGGCAACCCACAGCTCCGGCGGCACCGGTGCGATTGATCCTGGCGTGCCCGGGCGGGCTTCTTCGTTCCCGAGGACGTACGCACCAACCGAGGATTCGCACATCTCAGCGGAAAGAGACCCGGTTTGAGCTTCTCGAAGCGCGATCGCGCGTCAGGACTTGCGCACCCCACCCCGCTCAAAACTGAAGAGCCGGTCATCCTAGCAATTGTCGGTTTTTTGTCGGTGGCAGCCCTTTGCCGGTTATGCCATCTATACCCTGACCTGGTGGGCGCTGGGGGACTCGAACCCTCGACCTGCTGGTTGTAAGCCAGCTGCTCTAACCAACTGAGCTAAGCGCCCGGCACGGCTAAGGGAGAAAGCATAGCCTTAATTCCTTTTTGCGGCTTCCGGACCGGCCTCGGAGGCAAACTCCACCGCCCATCTGTAATCCGGCGGGAACCTGTCCCACTGGACCGGCAGCCTGGCGACGCAGGGTTGTGACACACATACTGGTTGGGTCCCCGGTGGGGGGTTGGGCCTGACTCGAATTGTGACTGGCTTCGTGCCTTGATGTCTGATCTGTCGACCCAACTCCGCGCCGGGGACCTGCACC
>JAKAOC010000345.1 GCA_021823385.1 Actinomycetes bacterium | reverse complement strand
GGCTTGCTGCACTCGCTGGCCGCAAGCCTCGCCATCCCGCCCGAGAGCTACAGCTACCGCGAGCTCGACGAAGTCCTTCACATGGTGCCGGCCATCGAGTTGGCGCTGGTGCCCCAGGACCATCTTTACGAGGGGATCTCCGCACTCCTGCTCGCAAGGGAGACCAACCAAATCGCCGTATACGCCTCTGCCATGAACTCCGCCCGGGCGGTGCGCGTCTACGCCTACATTCCGACAATCCGCTACCACACCGGCATGGACAGGCGGATCCGTGCCGCTGTGGCCGCGCGCTGCACAGGCTGCACGGTGCAGGCGCGCGAGGCCCATATAGATGCCAGTTCCGCCCGCGTAGATGTGGACATTGCCCTCCCCGCGGGCGGGCTCAGTGGGGCTGAGCTTGTAGCCCTGGTGAGCGAGATCTCCGAAAGCGAGGCGCGCACCTGGCTCGACCGGCTCGAGGCCGAGCTTGCCGACAGGGTGGGCGCCGAGGCCGCCGACCAGCTTTGCCCCCGCTACGAATACTCCTTCGACTCCACCTTCCAGAACGACTACAGCGCTGAAGTCGGGGCAGACGACGTCCAGAGGATCGAGTCTGCGCTGGCCGGCGAGGGTATCTGGGTCGGTTTCACCACCGAGAAGGGACGGCGGCCCATTACCTCCATCGCGGCGGATTCCGAGGCCATCCGGCTCAGGATCATCCACACCGGCCAGAAGCAGAAGCTCTCCGCACTGCTTCCGCTGGTCGAGACCTTCGGCCTTTCGGTCCTCGAGGAGGTGCCGTACCAGCTGGCATCGCCGGAGAACGGCAGCCCCATATGGCTATACGACCTCGGAGTGGAGCTCGGGAGCTCGGTTACCGAGGTGAGCGAGGAGTATCTCTCCCGCTTCGCCACCACATTTTCCGAGGTCTTTCTGGGCGAGCTCGACGCGGACCTGGTCAACTCGCTTGTGCTTACGGCCGGCGTTGACACCTATGGGGTTCTGCTTCTCCGCACTCTCGCCAACTACCAGCGCTTCACCGCCGGCGGCTTCTCCCCGGGGGTCGCGCTCGACACCATCGCCGCCTATCCCGAGGTTGCCAGGGCCCTGGTCGACCTCTTCGCCGTCCGCTTCGAGCAAAAGACCGCAACCCAGGAGGAAGCCGAGGAGGCTGTGGCGCGGGCGTACGCGCTGGTCGACCAGGTGCAGACTCTCGAGCACGACCAGTTCTTCCGGCTGCTGGTCCGGGTCATCCTGGCCGTGCTGCGCACCAACCTCTACGTCCGCTCGGCGGTGGAGGAGCCGGTGGTCCTGAAGCTCGATTCCTCGGAGGTCCCCGGCCTGCCCGAGCCGGTGCCAGCAGTGGAGGCCTACGTCTTTGCCCCCATTGTCGAGGGGATCCACCTGCGCTCCTCGCTGGTCGCCCGGGGTGGGATCCGCTACTCGGACCGCAAGGACGACTACCGCACCGAGATCTTGGGCCTGATGAAGGCCCAGGCGGTCAAGAACGCGGTCATCGTTCCCCACGGGGCCAAGGGCGGGTTCGTTCTGCGAACCCTGGCCAACGACGATGCCACAGTCAAGCGCTGTTACGACGCCTACATCTCCTCGCTCCTCTCCATTACCGACAACATCGTCAAGGGCCAGGTCGTCCATCCGGCCGTCGGCCCCATCTATGACGGCGAGGACCCCTACCTGGTGGTGGCCGCGGACAAGGGCACCGCCACCTTCTCCGACCGAGCCAATGCCATCGCGCTCGTGAACGACTTCTGGCTTGGCGACGCCTTCGCCTCCGGTGGCTCGGCGGGATACGACCACAAGGCGATGGGTATCACCGCCAAGGGTGCCTGGATCTCCGTGCGCCATCACTTCGCCTCGATCGGCATCGACCCCGAGATCGATCCCATCACCGTGGTTGGAATCGGGGACATGAGCGGGGACGTCTTTGGTAACGGGATGCTACTGTCCAAGTCGATGCGCCTGGTCGCCGCCTTCGACCACCGCCACATCTTCCTTGACCCGAGTCCCGACCCGGCCACCTCATGGGCGGAGCGCCAGCGGATGTTCGACCTTCCCCGCTCCTCGTGGGAGGATTACGACACTTCCCTCATCTCGGCAGGCGGCGGTATTTACAAGCGCTCCGTCAAGTCCATCCCTCTCTCCGACGAGGCAGCCCGCGCTATCGGCGTCGAGGCGCGGAGCTACTCGCCGGTCGAGCTGATGAGGGCGATCCTCTCGGCGCCGGTCGACCTTCTCTGGAACGGCGGAATCGGCACCTACTTCAGAGCCAGCACCGAGGCCAACGCCGACATCGGAGACAAGACCAACGACGCTTTGCGTATAGCCGCGAACCGGGTGCGCGCGAAGGTGATTGGTGAGGGCGGCAACCTCGGCGTCTCCCAACTTGCCCGGATCGAGCTGTCGCAGCTCGGGATCCTCGTCAACACCGATGCCATCGACAATTCGGCGGGCGTCGGCACCTCCGACCACGAGGTGAACCTGAAGATCCTCTATCAGCACTCCTCCGGGCTGGCCGGTCTCGACCGCGACAAGCTGCTCAACGCGCTGACCGGCGAGGTGGAGCATCTCGTGCTTGCGGACAACACCTGGCAGAACTGGGCGCTTTCCATGGCCACCACGGAGTTCGCCGAGATGCGTGGAACCTATGCCGAATTCGTCTCCATGCTCGAAGAGCGAGCGGGTTTGGATCGCGAGGTCGAGTTCCTCCCGTCCTCCGACCAGATCATCTCGGGATACGACCTGACACGTCCCGAGCTCTCGGTGCTGCTGGCGTACGAGAAGCTGAGGGCGAAGTCGGAGCTTGTTGCCGCCAACGCGGCGGAGGTTGAGCTTCTTTCGAGCGAGAGCCTCAAGTACTTCCCGGCCGAGCTGCTTCCCCGCATCGCGAGCGAAGCTTCCTCGCATCCGCTCTGGCCCCAGCTTGTCTCCAACTACGTGGCCAACGAGATAATCAACATGCTTGGGCCGACCTACCTGATGCGAAGCGTGGAGGAGTCGGGCCTTACCCTCCTCGAGGTTGCCAAGTGCTTCTTCACCGCGGACGCGATCTTCGGCAGCTCCACCAAGCTGCGTGAGATCATGGCCGACCGGACCCTGCCCTTCGAGGCTCTTATGCAAGGGTTTCTGCAGACGGCCCGGTTCCAGGAGCGCGCAACGCGGTGGTTGATTCGAGACCCCGAGCGAGCCTCGAAGCTCGATCTGGAGCACTACCGCAAGTCCGCAAGCGAACTCGTCGGCCACTTCTCGGAGGTGCTGAGCCCCAGGTATCTGGCACGTTATCATGCCGACATGGACGTGCTTGGCGACAGCCCTCTCTTCGACCTGGCCTGCCAGGCCGGCCTGGCGGTTCCAACCATGGAAGTGATCTCGCTTGCCGGCGCCTATCCCGACGCCGGGCTTGAGGGAGTGGCCAAGGCCTACTTCGAGGTGGGCGAGGCCTTGGCTGTTCCCGACCTGCTTGTGATGGCGAGGCACCTGCCCCGCGCCACAACTTGGGAGCGCCAGGTCCGCATCGCCATCCGCGACGACATCGACTCGGTGCACACCCTGGCCTTCAAGCGGGTGATGAAGCAGGGCGGCGCCGAGCGCTTGGAGCGTTACCGCGAGTTCGGCTCGACCAAGATAGCGGGATGGCTGGGTTCGGAGGAGGCCGCCGAGGCGAAAAACCAGAGCGATAGCGACCTGCTGGCGATGCTGGTGGTCGCCACCCGCAGCCTGCGCGCGATGGTGGAGAACTCTTAGCCCGAATTCACCAAGCCGGCTCTGACCAGATGGCGCGCGGCAGTTGAACGCCAGGCGGCCGGCCGTACGT
>JAKAOC010000344.1 GCA_021823385.1 Actinomycetes bacterium | reverse complement strand
CGCCGGGCTTGGCCGAGCCGGCACGCGCCAGCGCGTCGATGGCCGAGGAATCAGGCATGCCGTGGGCGGCGAACCAGGCAACCCTATTCGGGTACGGGAAGATGCGGACGTAAAAGACGTCCTTCAAATAGACCGAGGTGCGCTTGGTGCCGGCCGCCACATAAAGCGCCCCCAGCGCCACTGCGGCCACGCAAACCGCGGTGGCCCACTGGAGGCGACGCTCCGGCCTGCTGTACAGGCCATAGGCGCCAAGCGCCACGGCCAGCAAGAGGAAGAGCATTACTTCCGAATCCCGGAGCATTGATCCCGCAAAAGCAGCCAGGCCAAGTGCCGGCACGAGCGCTCGTGACCCCCGCAGGCGGACCCAGGACGCAGCTGCGAGCGCGTTCACGGAAAGGGTGAAGCTCTCCGTGAGGATGGAGTAGTTCCATAGGGAGATCGACTGCGACACCGCCATGCAGGCGATAAAGGCCGCGGCGGCATACCGGAACCAGCCGCGGCCGGCACGTGTGAAGACTGCCAGCGCGAGGATGTCAAATGAGGCAGCCGAGACCACACCCTGAACCACGAGGAGAGTGCGCCCATGGCCAAGCAGGTGTATCAGATACGGATAAAGCGGTGGGCGCGAACGCGTGAAAATTGCGGGTATCGGCGTGGCGCTCAGCCGCACGTAGTCGATGGAGTCCTGCCAGATCAGCGGCTTTGCGTGGAGAAGTGGGGCGACAACGTAGAACCATTGCAGAAGCACCACGCCGGCGACGATGGCAACCCCCGCGACTGCTGGGACCCTGCGCTCGGCGTCGGATCCCAACGCTTCACGTCCACGGCGGAGCAGGTGCACACGACGATCTTACCCGAGAGGCACGAGCCGCCCCGGGTCCCAATGCATGAACCCGCGGCGCAGCATCACCTGGTCGCGGGCTCGTGCACCGATCAGTGCTGGGCCACCTCGCGCTTCCCGGCCAAGAGTGCCGAGAAGATTCTTCCGTTGACCTTGCCGCCGGACGCCTTCATTGCGGCCCCGATGAAGAACCCTGCCAGCTGGTTCTCACCCGCCAGGTAGCGTCCCCATTCATCCGGGTTCTCACCGGTCACCCGCTCCACCAAAGCGGCGACCTCGCTATCGGAGAGCCCAACGAATCCCAGCGCACTTATCGCCTCTTCGACGCTGCCGCCCTTCTCCGCCAGGCGCGACATAACCGCCTTGGCTTGGGTGGCGGAAAGCCTTCCGGAATCCTCGGCTTTGAGAACCTCGACGAAGGATTCCGCGGCCAGCGCCTCAGCGGCCCCAACCAGCGCAGCCAACTCATTGGCGGTGCGCGAAAGCGCGAGCTTGAAAGGAACGCCTGCAGCGGTTGCTGAAATCACGTAATCGTCCAGCTCCAACGTGATGCAAGTGCCGATCTGCTCGAGTTCGGACCGGCTCGGCCGGCCACCGGCGAGTTCCGCCAAGACGGCGCGGCGCGCAGGTGGCAGCACCGGGAGCGATCGACGCACCGACTCGACCATCTCGAGCGACGGCTCTAGCGGCACCAAGTCCGGCTCGGGGAAATACCGGTAATCGTTCGCCTCCTCTTTGGAGCGGAGCGACGAGGTCAACCCGTCATCCTCGTTCCAATGGCGGGTCTCCTGATGCACACGGCCGCCCTCTTCGACTAGCTCCATCTGCCGCTGCGCCTCGTACTGGATCGCGCGGCCGAGCGAGCGTAGGGAGTTGAGGTTCTTTATCTCGCACCGGGTGCCGAGCTCGTCCGTCCCCTTGAGACGGACCGAGACGTTCGCGTCCACCCGCATCGAGCCCTCCTCCATCTTGCCGTCCGTCGCGCCTGTGGCAACCAGGATCGCGCGAAGTTCCGAGACGTATTCCCTGGCCTCCTCCGCGCTTTCCATGTCGGGCTCCGAGACGATTTCAACGAGCGGGATTCCGGACCGGTTGTAATCCACGAGCGAGAAGTCCGATCCGTGGATACGCCCGGAGCTGCCGACGTGGGTCGTCTTGCCGGTGTCCTCCTCGATGTGGGCGCGTACGATTCCCACTCGCTTTCCCGCCACAGGTAGCGCCAGGAAGCCCTCCACGCAGATCGGCTCGTCGTACTGCGAGATCTGGAAATCCTTTGGCATGTCCGGATAGAAATAGTTCTTGCGTGCGAACACGCTCCGGCGGATGTCGCAATTGAGCGAAAGGCCGATGGCAATCGCATATTCGACAGCCTGCCTGTTCAGAACCGGCAGAGCCCCAGGGAGGCCCAGGCAGACCGGGCAGACATTGGTATTGGGCGGCGACCCGAAAGCGTTCGCGCACCCGCAGAAGAGCTTGGTGGCGGTGCGAAGCTCGCAGTGGACCTCCAGGCCCACGGTTATCAGGTATTTGTCCTCGAGCGACAAATCAGGCATCCTTCTCTATCCGTACTGCGGTTAAGCCGCGCCTCATGAGGCGGCGGCGCTCCTCCACGCCGGTACCGTTTGCTTTGTGGCAGCCGCCTCCAGCGCCATGGCCACCTTGAACATCGTCGCCTCGCCGAGCGCGGGCGCGAGCACCTGTACGCCCGCTGGCATGCCCTCCTCGGCCGCCCCGAAGGGAACGCTGATCCCGGGGTGCCCGGCCAGGTTCGAGGGAATGGTGCACACGTCGGACATGTACATGGAAAGTGGATCGGACCGCTCGCCGAAACGAAAGGCGACCGTTGGCGAAGTCGGGGAAATCAAGGCGTCGAAGCGTTCGTAGGCGGCCGCGAAATCCCTCGCTATCAAGGTTCGCACCTGCTGAGCTTTGCCGTAGAGCGCGTCGTAATACCCCGCCGACAAGGCGTAGGTGCCGAGCATTATCCTTCGCTTCACCTCCGCGCCGAACCCGCTCGCACGAGTACGCAGATAGGTTTCAGTAATGTCCTCCCCCTCCACCCGAAGGCCGAAGCGAACGCCGTCGAAGCGGGCAAGGTTCGAGGAAGCCTCGGCGGGGGCGATCAGGTAGTAGGCGGACAAGCCAAAACGCGCCGCCGGCACCGAGACCCGCTCGACGGTGGCACCCGCCTCCACCAAGGACGCTATGGCGGAATCCAGCACGGAGGAAACACCTGGGGAGACTCCGTCCAGCATCTCCTCGACTACGCCGATACGCATTCCGCGAACCCCGGTCGCAATCTCCGACGCATCGAAGCCGGCCCCCAGCGAGGTCGAGTCCTTGGCATCGTGAGCGGCGATTACGGAAAGCAGAGCAGCGGCGTCCTCAACGCTCCTTGCAAAGGGGCCGATTTGATCGAGCGACGAGGCAAAGGCGATCAGGCCGTAGCGGCTAACCAGGCCATAGGTTGGCTTGGCGCCCACGACACCGCAGAGCGAGGCCGGCTGACGAATGGACCCGCCGGTGTCGGAGCCGAGAGCCAGTGGCGCAAATCTTGCGGCCACCGCGGCGGCGCTTCCTCCAGAGGATCCTCCCGGAACGCGGGAGGTGTCGACGGGGTTGCGGGTGGGGAAGAAGCCCGAGTTCTCCGTCGAAGACCCCATGGCGAACTCGTCGAGGTTGGTCTTGCCAATCACCACCGCCCCGGCCGCCTCGATGCGCTCCAGGACCGTCGCCGTATAAGGCGGCCGCCATCCAGCCAGAATTCTCGACGCACAGGTGGTCTCGACGCCGCGCAGAGCCATATTGTCCTTCACGGCAACCGGAACGCCGGCGAGGGGACCGACCTCCTCTCCGCGCGCTACCGCAGCATCGATCTGGCTCGCCCGTCGCCGTGCTTCGTCTCCGAGCACAAGCAGAAAGGCTCTGACCTCGTGATCGTGCGCATCTATCTCGGCGAGGTGCGCATCGAC
>JAKAOC010000343.1 GCA_021823385.1 Actinomycetes bacterium | reverse complement strand
AGGGTTCCAGGTCGAGGGCCGGGTTGTAGGGGCGAAGCAGCTTCGACCCCGCCCGGATTGCCGATGGTCCGAAACGGGCCCCGGGTCTGTACGAGACCCCGGCATCGAAAGGGATGCCCATCACGACCACTTCCGCGGAGCCCACCTCTGCCAAGGCGGGTAGGCGTGCAAAGGTGGCCGATGTGGCAAAGCGTGGCACCTTGAGAGCGTCGGGGGGTCCGACGATATCACTCGACGTCCGCTCCTGGCCTTGCTCATCCTCCATGCCACTCCCCTTTCTTCGGCGCCGTCCGACGGTGGACTACGCAACGGTAGCAGCCCGAACAGTTACGGAATACGCACCGCCCGACCTGCATTTCTTCGAACTTCTGCTTTTCGGCGCACGATTCCTGAGTTGAATGTTACCATCTGTGCAACGTTTGTTTATTATACGGAAACACTGACGTCTAGCCGGAGGGAAAAATGGACGAAAAGTCTCCAGCAGCGCCCAGGGGGATCGAGGTGCGCTCGATCGACTGGGTTCCGAGCAAGGAGAGGCACGGCAAGATCTGGCACCAGGGCCCGCTTTGGTTCCTTGGAAACTTCCAGTACTTCACGATCCCCATCGGGTTCATCGGCCCCTCCTTGGGCCTATCCATCGGATGGACCATTGTTGCCGCAGTTCTTGGCATCACCGCAGGCACCATCTTCATGGCCTTCCACGGCTCACAAGGTCCGCGCTTGGGCCTGCCGCAGATGATCCAGTCCAGGGCGCAGTTCGGATACCGAGGTGTGATAGTCGCGCTCTTCGCGGCTCTGTTCACCTACCTAGCCTTCAACATCACCGACCAGGTGTTGCTCTCGCAGGGCCTGGCGGGCGCTTATCACTGGAGCGCCGGGCTCATCGCGATTGGTTCGGCGATTTTGGCCGCCGTACTGGCGATCTTCGGGCACGACTGGGTCCACAAGGTATTCCGAATCCTCCTCTACGTTTCGCTGCCCCTCGTCACGATCGTGACAATCGGTATTCTCACAGGCCACGCCGGCGGCGGACACCCCAAAGGCCACTACGGCTTCACCATGGTGGCGTTCATGGCCGAGTTTTCGGCCACTGCCGCCTACAACATCACCTACGCGCCATATGTCTCGGACTACTCGCGCTACCTGCCCGAAAAGACGAACAGCCGATCCATCATCGCATCGGTCTTCCTCGGCGCCTCCGTGGCCGCAATCTGGCTGATAGCGATCGGCGCCTGGCTTGCAGTCAGCCTGGGAGCGAGTGACGGCCTCGTCGGCCTCAAAACCGCGGGCAATAATGTCTTCGGGGGCCTCGGATCGATTACCGCGCTCATCTCCGCGGCGGCGCTCGCCGCCACCATGGGCATGAACGCCTACGGCGGCTCCCTTACTCTGCTCACCGCGATCGATGCGTTCAAGAAGATCAAGCCGACCCGGACCGCGCGCATAATTTCCGTCCTCGGGCTGACGGTTCTCTGGTACGTGGTGGCGCTCTCGATCACCGCAAGCGCCGTAAACACCGTCTTCACCGCTCTCACCCTCATGCTTTATCTGCTCATACCCTGGACAGCCACCAATCTCATGGACTTCTTCTTCGTAAGGCGCGGCCACTACGCCATCACGCACCTCTTCGACCCGGAAGGCATCTACGCCAAATGGAATTGGCGAGGGCTGGTGGCATACGGCGTGGGCTTCCTCTTCGAGGTCCCCTTCATGGTCCTTCCCCAGCTTGGCAGCTTCAGCTACACTGGCCCAATCGCAAACGCGCTTTCAGGCACAGATATCTCCTGGCTGGTCGGCTTGGCAGCTACGGCAACCACCTACTTCATCGTCACCCGCAGCCTTGACACCAAACACGAGGCCACGGCCATTGCCGAGAGCCAAAGGCTTTTGGAGGCAAACTTCGGATGAACGGCGGCCCGTCCCGCACCTTCCCCATCGGAACCCGTCTTCGACATGCCCGCGAAGCAAGCCAGCTCAGCTTGGCCGAGGTGGCCGAACGAAGCGGACTCTCCAAGGGGTTCATCTCCAGAGTGGAACGGGACGAGACCAGCCCATCGGTGGTCAGCCTGATCGCCCTGTGCGATGCGATCGGGCTGACCATGGAGATGCTCTTCAAGGAGCCTCGCATAACGCTCATCCGTGCTTCGGACAGGCCGCAGGCGGTCATGCCTGGCGAGGCCGTCAGTGACACGCTTCTGACCGCCCCCCACGAAGAGCGGATTACGGTGATTGAGACGATCGCCGCTCCCGGGGGGTCCGGCGGGGAAGCGCTCTACCCCATCGCCAGTGACTGCGAGGTCTGCTACGTGCTGGAGGGAGAAGTCGAACTCCGCATCGACAGCCGCTCGTTACTCCTGGCCACCGGCGATGCCGTAACCTTCGACGCCCAAGCTCCGCACACCTGGCGCAACACGTCATTATCCTCCGAGGCACGCTTGGTGTGGATTATCGCACCCGCGCTCGCCGACCCCCTCAGCTATGCGCAGGTGCCCGCTCCCGGGACGGAAAAGAGACTGAAGCCATGAGCCCTTCGGCGTCGGATGCGCCGCAGTTATAAGGAGAGCCATGAAGGTAGGGGCCGTTCAGCTAGAGCAGGTCGCCGGAGATTATGAATCCAACATGTCCAGGGCGCTGGCCGGGGCCGAAAGGCTCATGAGCGAAGGTTGCCGGCTGGTAGTTCTGCCGGAGATGTTCGCCACCGGCTATCTTTTCGGCTCGGCGAAAGAGGCATCCGCCTTTGCCCAACCGGTCACCGGCGATACTTACGAGCGGATTTTGAGGCTCTGTCGCCAGTACGGCGCGGTCGCCGTCTACGGATATCTCGAATACGACCCGGAGTCCCTGACCTATCACAATGCGGCCGCCGCAGTGGGCGCGGAGGGTCTTTTGGCCCGTTATCGCAAAGTGCACCCCTTCGTGGCCGACACCACGTGGGCCGTCGATGGCGACAAGCTCGGCCCCTACTTCGAAATAGACGGCCTGGTGGCGACAGTCGCCATCTGCGCCGACGTGGAATTTCCCGAGACGGCCGCGCGCAGGCGCCACTATGACGTCCTGTGCCTCCCCACCGCCTGGGTCGAGGAGAAGGCCCCTTCCTTCGTATGGCTGCTACGCGCCCGGGAAGCGGCCTGCTACCTGATCGCGGCAGACCTCGCGGGAGTCGAGAAGGGGGTGAAATTCTCCGGCGGCAGCTGCGTGATTTCGCCCGAGGGTGAACTGCTGACATCCATCGACGCCGGCAACGGAGTCGTGGCAGCCGAGATAGCTCGCGCACCGGAGCGGCCCCGCGTCCCAATCCCTTCCTCGCTGCAACTCTCAATACAGGCGTTCGAGCCCGCCGATCTCGCAACAAGGGCCCCAGTGGCAATGCCGCTCCAGCGCGACCTGCGCTTCGACCTCGCCGCCCTGAACCTGCCCGATTACGATCTGTCCCCTGACGGGCTGGCCCGGGTCGAGGAGCTTCTCGCAGACCGTCTCGTCGGCAGTCCGCGCTCGGCGACACTCGCCGTTGCGTTGCCCCAAGCCGACTGGAATGGTGCAGGCGAAGCGGACTCGTTGGGCCGAGCCGCCAAGAGTATCGCGGGCCGCCTGGGCTACGAGGAAGTCTTGCTGGGCCAGGTGCTCGACGGCGATGGCGGCAAGGAGACCCTCATCGCCAGCTCCGCCTGGCCCGAGGTGCGCCGCCAGGCAAAGGCATCGACTTTGACCGGCCTGAGGCTGGAAGTGCTCTCCGGGGGCGACCTGGATGACTGGGCTCCGGTGCGTCGCGCAGCAGTTGAAGGGGCGTCCGTCGCCCTGGTTAGCGCCGACGCCGCCGGCTCCCGCACGCCCGA
>JAKAOC010000342.1 GCA_021823385.1 Actinomycetes bacterium | reverse complement strand
CCTCCAAGTCGCTTCACAAGATTTCGGAGATCTACGACCGCATAGCCTTCGCCGGAGTCGGAAAGTACAACGAGTTCGACCAGCTGCGAGTGGCGGGCGTGCGGCACGCGGACACCAAAGGCTATGCGTATTCACGTGACGACGTCGATGCCCGCTCGTTGGCCAACGTCTACGCCTCATACCTCGGGCAAGTGTTCACTCACGAAATGAAGCCCCTGGAGGTGGAGATCCTTGTAGCCGAGCTCGGGCGCAATCACCATGGGCAAAGCCAACTCTTTCACATCCTCTACGACGGGACCGTGATGGACGAGAGCCGGTACACGGTGCTCGGTGGCGATTCCGAGGCGATCTCGCGCAGGTTCGGCGAGGCCTATTCGGACCAGATGTCGTTATCGGCGGCTCTCAAGGCGGCAGTAGTGGCGCTGGCGGGGCCCGAGCGCGTTATCTCGGAGGGGGATCTCGAGGCCGCAGTGCTCGAGGATTCCAATGGCAGGCGGACTTTCCGGCGCCTCAGCGCCGCGGAGATCGCAGAGTTGCTGGCGGGTTAGCCCTGCAGCCGCCAGAGTGCCGCAGTCAGCTAGATTGCGGCTAAGCGAGCGTCTAAGGCGGCAATGTGGCACTTCAGCGGAGAATCTTCGGGCTGGAGAACGAGTACGGCGTGACCTGTACGTTGCGTGGTCAACGTCGGCTCAGCCCTGATGAGGTGGCACGCTATCTATTTCGGCGGGTGGTCTCGTGGGGCCGGTCGTCGAACGTCTTCTTGGAGAACGGCGCCCGGCTCTACCTGGACGTGGGTTCGCATCCCGAATACGCCACTCCGGAGTGCGATTCGCTTTCCGATCTGGTCGCGCACGACAAGGCCGGAGAGCGCATCCTGGAGGGCCTGGTCTTCTCGGCCGAGGCACGCATGCGCGAGGAAGGGATCCGCGGCACCGTCTACCTCTTCAAGAACAACACCGATTCGGCGGGCAATTCCTACGGGTGCCACGAGAACTACCTGACGACGAGGGCGGACGACTTCGCCCGCTACACCGAAGTGCTGATTCCCTTTCTGGTTTCCCGCCAGATCTTCACGGGTGCCGGAAAGGTGCTGCAAACCGCGAGGGGGCCGGTCTTTTCCATCTCGCAGCGCGCGGAGCACATTTGGGAAGGGGTATCCTCCGCAACGACGCGAAGCCGGCCGATCATCAACTCGCGCGACGAGCCTCATGCCGACGCCGAGCAGTACCGGCGCCTCCATGTGATCGTCGGCGACTCCAATATGAGCGAGTACACCACGTATCTGAAGGTGGGGACTGCAGCCATCATGCTGCGGATGCTCGAGGATCCCTCGGTGGTGCTCAGGGACTTCAGCATCGAGAATCCGATCCGGGCTATCCGGGAGATTTCCCACGATCTCACCTGTGCGCGGAGGGTCCGGTTGGCCAACGGCAGGGAGCTCTCCGCACTCGACATACAGTCCGAGTACTGCGAACGTGCCCAGAAGTACCGGGAGCAGCAAGGGCTGCCTGCGGAGGAGAGCCGGGCGCTCGACATGTGGACCTACGTCCTGGACCATTTGCGCCGGGATCCATTCAGTCTGGATAGGGAGGTCGACTGGGTGATAAAGCATCACCTGATCGAGTCCTACATGGCCAAGAATCAGGTGGGCCTGGGTCATCCGCAGGTTTCGCTCATCGACCTCCAGTACCATGACGTCTCCCGCGACAGGGGCATCTTCTACCGCATGCAGCGGCGCAATTTGGTCGAGCGGATCGTCGACGACGGGGCGATAGACAAGGCCGTCGAAGTCCCGCCCCAAACGACTCGCGCGCGCCTGCGCGGCGAGTTCATCAAGAGGGCCAAGGAGAAGCGCCGGGACTTCACGGTTGACTGGGTGCACCTAAAGCTCAACGATCAGGCCCAGCGCACGGTCCTGCTGAAGGACCCTTTCCGCTCGGAGGACGACCGGGTGGATAAGCTGATAGACAGCCTGTAAGCCGGCGATTGGTGCCGCGCCGGGTGCATTTGCAGAGGCGCGGAGGGAGTTCCCGCTTGACGATCGAGAAGACTGCGCAGGAATCGGGGGCTAAAACCGCGCGCAAACGTGGCCTTCGGCGCATCTTTGGACCGAACCTGTTTGCCGTAGTCATATCGGTTGCGGTCGCCGTGCTCATCCGGGTTTTCGTCTTCCAGTCCTTCTTCATTCCCTCCGGATCCATGATCCCGACACTGCAGGTCGGGGACCGCATCGTGGTCTCGAAGCTCGCCTTCGATCTGGGGAGTGTTCGAGAGGGCGATATCGTCGTCTTCCGCCGGCCGGCTGCCGATACCGTCGACCCCGGCATCGAGGATCTGGTGAAGAGGGTTATCGGCCTCCCCGGCCAAACGATCTGGTCGAGCAAGGGGCACGTGTACATAAACGGCAAGATGCTTTCGGAGCCATACCTGCCGCCCGGAGACCTGACATACCACCTCAAGCGTCAGACGATACCCAAGGGCGAATACTTCCTAATGGGGGACAACCGGGGTAATTCGTACGACTCGCGCTACTTCGGCCCCGTGCCAGGGAGCCTCTTCGTGGGCAAAGTAGTCCTGCGCTTCTATCCATTCAGCCGGTTCGCGGTCCTCTAGCCGACCATTCCGTCCCACTCAAGTCGCTCACTAAGAGTGTCGATGAGATATTGACGGCAAGTGGCCGCCTGCACCACCTTTTCTGATGCAGGGCATGGAAAGGACTCCGGATGCCGCTTATCAAGGCGAGCTGCCCGACGTGCGGAGATGTCGAGCTCACCCTGGAGGATATTCGGGTATTGGTCTGCTCGACCGACGGGCAGGCGTCCTACAACTTCCGGTGCCCCGCCTGCGCGGTCAGGGTTTCCAAGCCGGCGGACAAGGCGGTCGTCGACATTCTGGTCTCCGCGGGGGTCGCTCTTAGCTTCTGGCGCTTGCCGGCAGAATTGGAAGAGGATCATGATGGAGAGCCCATCTCCTACGACGAGCTGATGGAATTCCACTATCAGCTCGCCGACGGCTCATTCTTCGAGCGCTTGAGCGAGTCGGCGCGCAAGCGCGAGGAGTAATTTCCCGCCTAGCGGTAGGTGAGCAGGTCAGCTTCGCCGCGAAGATGCGCGTGGTCGTTGTAACTGAGCAGGTGAATCCCGCTCGACCCCGCCACGAGCACTGTTATGGATGCGTTGACGGCCATCCGATTTAGCGCCACAAACGAGCTTGGCGTCGCGGACAACGCGCGCATGCACAGCGCGGCGATAATGCCCCCCGAGGTTACGATCACCGCGTCCCGGCCCTCGCTGGTCCGGCGTAACACGTCGTCGAGCGCCCGTGCCGCACCGTCCACGAAGCACTGCCATTCCGTCCCTGGCCCCGAGATCCAAGCCGTCAGGGCTTCATCGAGGGCGGCCTGTACAACGCGGTTGTCCCTGCCTTCCAGCGTCTCCATCTGGGAGTGTGCTGCCAGGATGGCCTGGTGATCGAATTCGTTGAAGCGGGGTTCAGCCGCTGTTGCAAGGGGGATCGCCGTACCGGAAGAGATGACGCGAGCGCTCTCGATCTGGCGCCGGAGTGCGCCGCTCACGAGGAGCGGACGGCGGGCACCGCGGCGGATCAACTCTGCGCCGGCGGCCTCCGCTTGGCGCTCTCCCAGCGCGGTTATGCCCGGGTCCTTGTCACCGAAGGCATCCGTCTGTCCATGGCGCACCAGGTAAATGACCGGCATCAGCACTCCAGGCTCGACTCGTCTACGGCCACAGGATAGTTGGCCGCATTCGAGGGGGATCGCTCGCGCACGGCTCCCGACAGAGGGTTCTGCGCACGGGCCGAATTCGCATTATCGTGGAGCG
>JAKAOC010000341.1:2485-3842 GCA_021823385.1 Actinomycetes bacterium | reverse complement strand
CACCTTGTTCCTTCTTCCCCCATGCCTCATTTTTTTCATTGTTTCCTCCCGAGTATCCAGGGTCTATATAAATCGTCGAACTAAGTCGTCGGCAGCTGTCCGTGGGGTCCGTAGATCCAGATCAGCCACATCGGCTCTCTTCCGGTGTTTACATGCTGATGAAGTTTTCCTTTCTCGATAAACATGAAGGTGTGCTCGTCGAAGGGGGTGACGTTGCCAAACTCGTCCCGGACTTCTCCGTGACCCTTGACAATGAAGTCCACCTCTTCGGACTCAGGGTGGTTGTGCAGAGAGGAAGACTCACCTGGCTCGAATATCGTGATCCCGGCGGACATGAATTCCGAGTTCAGCAGATCCTTGCCGACAACACTGAAGACCTTCCGGCGGAAGCCTTCTTCGTCTAGGCCGAGCCAGCTGGTGCGTCCGTCTCGGAATGGGTCGATCACGTGGGTCATTTGCTGTTTTCCTTTCGCGTTGGTTACTTTTCGAAGCTTGGCATGGGTTCCTTCTCCGGGGCCCTAGAGAAAACGTCCCTGGTAGATGTCATTGATGTTCCAGTGGCCCGGGGTCGGCACCGGCTCGTTGACCATGGGGACGTCGATGAGGGCCGGACGGCGTGCCGAAATCGCCTTGGCCAGGGCCACCCGGAACTCGTCTGGGCTGGTGACGCTGTATCCGTCGGCTCCGCAAGAGCGCGCATAGGCGGCGAAGTCGGGTGAGTACCCATCGCCGGACGCATCGTGAAACACAGTTCCATAATTGTTGCCGTAGTTGGAATACATGAGGTCGGCGATGGTCCCATGTGCCCGGTTGTTCATGACTACCCAAATAACGGGAGTGCCCTGCTCGACGCCCGTGGGAACCGCAGGCAGCTGGGCGCTCATGCCTCCGTCGCCAATCAGGGCGACCACGGTCTTATCCGGCTGAGCAATCTGGACACCCAAGGCGGCAGCGGGCCCAAAGCCCATAGTGGAGGCGCCGCCGGGCGTAATGAAGCGGCCGTCTTCGGGAAGCTTGTAGCACTGGGCCACACCGTTCTTGTTCCAACCCACGTCGGTCACGAGGATCGCGTCCGAAGGCAGCGTTTCGAGCAGATCGGCGAGAATCCGCTCAGGGCGGAGCGGGAATTGATCGCTCAAACCGCGCTCCTTGGTGCCCGCCCAGAGCTGTGAGCGCACCTCGGCTATTTTCGCGCGCAGCTCGGGCCTGGAGACACCCTTGGGTGCAAGGCGCTTCACCGCCGCGTCAATGGCAATGGCGGCGTCGTTGACGTCGGCGACCGCACCGATCTCCACCGGATAGTTGCGCCCTATCTCATCCGGATCGATATCGACATGGATGAGCTTGGTCGGAGGCA
>JAKAOC010000341.1:0-2475 GCA_021823385.1 Actinomycetes bacterium | reverse complement strand
TCCAAGAGCTCGAATCGGTTTCGGCGAATCGGGTGGCGAGGGCAAGAACTACGTCGGCGCTGCGTGCGTAGTCGTTCGACATCTTGAGTCCCCAGAAGCCCGTCATACCCATAACCAGGGGATGGTCGTCGCTGATCAGCCCTTTGCCCATGAGGGAGTGCGCGATGGGGATGTCCAGGTGCTCGGCAAGGGAGATGAGCGCGTCACGTCCTTGGCTCTTGCGCAGGCCCCCGCCGACATAGATAAGCGGCCGTTGTGCGCTGGCTAGCAGCTCGGCAATGTCCTGGGCGGTCCTGTCATCGAGTGTCTGAGTCGAGGTGCTCACAGGCAGTGCGGGAGCGGTGTCCACCCCGGTGGGTACGGCCCGGGAGAAGATGTCCATCGGCACGTTGAGGAGAACCGCACCGGGCCGCCCGGAGGTGGCGGTCCAAAATGCACGCTCCGTGAAACGGAACAGATCTTCGACTCGCTCAACATTCCAGGCACGCTTGACGAAGGGGCGATAGATGTCGGCCTGAGAGGCGTTGTTGTGGAGGTTGGTCTCCTGGTGCGGATGGCGCCCGTAATAGTAACTGGGAACGTCACCGGCAATCACGATCAGGGGCACCGAGTCAAGGGCGGCGGTGAAGACACCGGTGGCTGCGTTGATCATTCCTGGGCCGACGTGGGTGAGCAGCACCCCCGGCTTGCCTGAAGCGCGCGCATAACCATCGGCGGCGTGGGCGGCGGCCTGCTCGTGCCGGTGGATGATGAACTTGATGCCGCTACGGCCGAGGGCGTCGAGTACAGCGATGTTGGTGTGGCCGCAGAGGCCGAAGACGTATTCGACGCCGTAGGCCTCGAGCTGGGCGACCAAGGCCTTGGCGCCCGTCAGGGTTGCGGCTTGGGCGTTAGCGGGTGGGTTCTTCGAACTCGTCATGAACTTTCTCCCATGGGGACAAGCGAAATCCAGGACTTGCCTGGAACCGTACGGGCGGACGCGAAGGCCTTCTGGGCCTGCTCGAGTGGAAATTCGCCCCTGACGATCTTCTTCAGGGAGCGAGGAGGGTTGCCCATGCAATACTCAAAATCGATTGGATGGTCGTAGATCATCGACCCGCGTATGGTGAGGCGATTGCGCACGATGGCCGAAGGAACGATGGCGGCGGGTTCGGCCGCCAATCCAAGGAGGGTGACATTGCCGCCGGGCCGCGCAGTCGCCAGTGCGGACTGGGTACCGGGAACGGTCCCAGAAGTTTCGAATACCTGGTCAATCGGGGGTGCCGACGAAGGATCGAAGGGTTTGGCGCCAAGCTCCTCGGCCAGCTGGGCTCGCTCAGCACTCGGCTCGACGAAATAGACGTCCAAGCCGTGCTCGACAAGGTGCATGATGAGAAGCAGGCCGGTAGAGCCCGTTCCGACGACGAGCGCCGATTGACCAGGCTGGATCTGGGCTCTGCGGCTGGCGGCGACACCCACTGTGTAGGGTTCGAGGCAGATGAGCTCCTCGAGGTCTAGCTCTTTAGGCGCCGGATGGGCAAAAGCCGCCGGCAACGCGATGTAGTCGGCGAGCAGCCCGGGCGAGGTCATGCCCACGATCACGCGGTTGAGGCATCCCGAGGTCTCTCCGGCCAGGCAGGCCGCGCACGTGAAGCAGCAGTAGTTGGGCTCGACCACCACGCGCTGGCCGACTTGGCGGCCGGTGACTTGACTGCCCACAGCCACGACTTCGCCTACGGCTTCGTGGCCCATGATCCAGGGCAGCTCGGGGACTTGCCGGTGGCCGTCGTAGACGGAAAGGTCCGATCCGCAGACCCCCACCCCCAAAACCCGCACGAGCACCTCGGTGGGAGTGAACGTTGGTACGGGGCGTTCGACCACCTCGACGTGGCCCGGCTTGACGAGTGCCAGGGCACGCATGGGAGAACCCGCCTCGGGCACTGCCGAGGTGACCATCAGGACTCGCCCCACAGCGACGTGTTGCGAAGCATCAGTGTCTTGATGACGGTGTAGTCCTCGATCATCCAGCGGGGGGATTCACGGCCAATGCCAGAATCCTTGACTCCACCGAAGGGAACGTGGTCGAGGCGGTAATTGGAGGAACCATTGACAACGAGGCCGCCAACCTGAAGTTCCCTCCAGGCGAGAAAGATGCGGCGCATGTCATTGGTGAACAGCCCGGCTTGCAGGCCGTAATTGCTCTGGTTGCACTCATCGATGACCTTGGCGAAGTCGTCGAAAGGCATGGCAACCACTAGCGCGCCGAAGACTTCCTCGACGACGACCTTGGCATCACGTCGTGGTCGGGCAACGATGGTGGGGCGCACCGTAGCGCCCTGGCGGGTTCCTCCCGCCGGAATAGTCGCGCCGCCGGCCTTTGCCTCCTCGACCCAGGAAATCACTCGAGAGGCGGCTCGGTCGTCGACCATGGAGCCGACATCGGTGGCATCCTCCAGGGGATCGCCCACCTTGAGCTTGGAGACCTCCGCCGTGAGC
>JAKAOC010000340.1 GCA_021823385.1 Actinomycetes bacterium | reverse complement strand
ACTGCCGGTCGAGGCGCAGATTGTGGTGGCAATCGGCGTTGCCGGCACGGTGATCTTCGGCATCTTCCCGAACTACATACTGCACATGGCCGACTTGGCAAAGGTGCTCCTGTAGGAGGGGACCTTCAGTGCCTGGCGGGCATGCCCCGACTGGCATCTGCCGATCGGACGGGTAGGCGCGGGCAGTAACGCGCAACGCCACCGACTGCGAAAGGCGCGAGCACCGGTCTTCGGAGACCGGGTGGTGGCGCCATCATTGATGCCTTCGTGCATCACGGCGTGGTGATCACCCTGAAGGACTCCGGCTACCGGCTGCGTATCCCGGGAATCGGCACATGCCGAGGGTGCGGGCCGAGTGGTCAGGAGAGGAAGTTCCGGGGTGGCTCGAAAGTGGACCCTTGGAAACGGCTCACATTAGGACCGCGAAGTCGCCGGCATCCTTTTTTGTCCGGCGGATCCGGCCCTCGATGACCGCCAACAGGACCCCGTCCCGGTAGGGGCCGTAGGGCTCCGGATCCTCGCTGGTGCCTTTAAGTGGCTTGGGCGACAGCGGCCCGCTGCATCTTGGCCGGCCTCGGGTCCCTGCAACCGAAGTGCTTCACGAACTCGACTCCTTGACACTCATTCGATTGCGGCCCGACGCTTTGGCCATGTGGAGAGCCTCGTCCGCGGCGCGTGGGGTGGAACGCCCCTTACCTCGCGCTGCGCCGACCGAGACCGTGACCGCGCTGGAGACGCTGCGCCAGCGCAGGTAGTGGTCGCTGAAGGAGCCCAAGGCGCGCAGAATCTGCGCCGACCATGCAATGGCGAAGAGTATTGCGAGAGGGGCTATCTCGATAATGGCGCAGGCACAAGATGTAGTGGTCCGTGCCCCCCGTTCAGATCAAGGACCGGTTGGAGGCCGCCGATAGTTGGGCTCGATGGCCCGTCGAGGGATGTGGTCAACCGCGGAAGGACCGGCGAAGCGGACCGTCAGGGGCCGAGCAGGCAGGCGGGAACGACCGCGATTCCGTCCTCGCGCCGGTATGCGTAACGTCCGGTCGTCACTACGACAGCGTCGAGCAGGTCGTCACCGATCGTCTTCTGTAGCCAGCGCAGATGCTTGACGTCGTCGTCGTTAACCACCTGGGACAACTTCATCTCAAACGCCACGACCCTCCGGTCGTCCCGTTCCACAATCAGGTCTAGCTCGTGCTCGCCTCGGTGGGTTCGCAGGTGGCCCACCGACGCTTCGGCGGCTTGGGCGAAGACACGCAGACAGAGCACGGCTAACGATTCGAAGAGCGCCCCGAGGAAGGTGCCGTCCCTGGGGATGTGAATGCCTCCTGCTTGGCCGGCGAGCAGGGCGTTGGCTCCCAGCCCGAGCGCTGATGTGGCAAGGGCCGGGTCGACCAGGTGGTGTTTTGGTGCGGCGGCCAGCTCAGCAATGTGGTTGTTGGTCGGGACCCAAGCGGGGAGCGGGTCGAGCACATACAGCGCTTCGAGGGCGTCCCGGTAAGGCCTGGTAGTCGTCTTCGCAGGTTTATCTCCCGCACCGGCGCTAGCTGCGTCTCGGATCTTCTCGTACGAGGTGGTAGTACCGGTGGCGGCCGCGTAGGCGGCCAGCCAGCGCCGCAGTGCTGCCGGGTTGCGGACCGTGCGGCCGCTCACATCTGGGATGTCTCGATCGATGACCCGTTCGATGTAGCCCTGGAGTTGAGCACGCCGGGCCCGCTCGGCGAGGGGGCGGATGGCAGGGAACCCGGAGCTCACGATCTCTTCGACGTAGGTGCTGAGGCCGACGTTCGTCTCGTCGGAGATCTGGCGACGTGAGCCGGTTAGCAGCTCCCGCAACGAGACGGTGGGCTCGGCCACGCCACGTTCGACGAGAGTCATAGGCCGCATCTTCACCTTGAGGATTCGGCCGGCCCCGCTGTGAGTGCCAGGGTTGAGGGCGGAAGCGGAGCCGGTGAGCCAGAACTGGCCAGGCCGGGCGCCCGCGTCGACAGCCCGGCGGACCACATCCCAGGTAGAGGGCAGGTGCTGCCATTCGTCGAGGAGGACGCTCTGGCCGGACAGGATCCTGGAGGGGTCGGCTTCGAGCAGCTGGCGGCTGGCTGGATCCTCGAGAAGGAATATGTCGGTCACCCGTTGAGCGGCGGTAGCGCTCTTGCCGACCGCTTTGGCGCCTTCCAAGGCGACCGCCGGGCTCCCGCCGGGTGTGGCGGTGAGCGCGTCGAGTTCGGAGTCGACAACTCTGCGCTGGTAGTTCACGGCTCGGACTGTGTTTGACATGTTTCTCTACGCTACTATGTCGGGCGGTGCCACGCTACCGTTTCGGGTCGTCATAGACTCCCGTTTCGGGGTAATCTACGCTACCATTTCGGGCGCGGGTGTGCTTGCCCCCACGGACGCGTCCCCTCGTCGCCGGTCAGGGTCAATCACCCTGCTGAGGGATACCTGCGCACCCTGCTTACAAGCGTGACGTCCGAAAGGGGTCCGCCACGCCACCAGCAGCCACGTGTCCAACGGGACCCTCGAGTGGTCGAGCAGGGTCCCCGTAGTCAGGCTGAAGCGGCGACGGCACGACCCGCACCACCACCGCCGCCCGTCAGGCCGAGGCCCGACCACGCCGCAACGGGGACAAGCGACTCCGCCCGGCCCGCTGCATCTTGGCCGGCCTCGGGTCCCTGCAACCGAAGTGCTTCACGAACTCGACTCCTTGACACTCATTCGATTGCGGCCCGACGCTTTGGCCATGTGGAGAGCCTCGTCCGCGGCGCGCAGGGTGGAACGCCCCTTACCTCGCGCTGCGCCGACCGAGACCGTGACCGCGCTGGAGACGCTGCGCCAGCGCAGGTAGTGATCGCTGAAGGAGCCCAACGCGCGCAGAATCTGCGCCGACCATGCAATGGGGAAGAGGATTGCGAATTCGTCGCCGCCGATGCGGAAGGCGTTGCCGCGGCCGCTCGTTGCCTCCGAGAGCGCCGACGCCACGGCAACCAGGCATATGTCCCCGGTCTCGTGTCCGAGCGCGCTATTGATGTGCTTGAGATTGTCGACGTCGACGATGGCCACCCAGAACTCCTCCCCGCAGGCCTCGGCCAGGCTAATCATCTCGGCAAAGCGCTCTTCGAAGGCACGGCGATTGGGAAGCTGGGTGAGGGCGTCGATTCGCGATATTCCCTCCAAGTCCACTTGGTAGTTGAGTGCGCGGTAGCCGGCTACGAGCAAGGAGAAGAGGATGATCATACCCGTGGCGACCACCACCACCATGTGCGCTGTGGCATGGGTGAGGTTGTCGAACAGGGGTGAGTAGTAGCGCTGGGCCTTGTTATCGGAGTCGTGAGCAGCTGTAAGAAGCAGCACGCCAAGCGCGTAGGGCGTGGCGATCCACACCGGGAAGGCGAGGACCCCGAAGACCACCCAGCAGACCGAGATCGCCAGGATCGGGGAGTCAAGACCCCCGGTTGCGGACAAGGCTGCGTAGAGCACTGGCAGGTCGATCAAGAGGGAGAGAGCGAGCCACTTGCGTCCCATGTGGTGCCGAACCGACTTTATCAGGGGTAGCTGAGCAAGGAGAACAAGGGCCAACGCAGCCAAGAATGGTGCACCTATTCGCGCGGCGATCACCTGGGATGGCGAAACTGTCGCTGCGATGAGCAGAAAAGCGGCCATACGTCCAAGCAGGATCGACAGAGAGGGTAGCATCGTGTCACTGCCGGCCAAGCGCCTTGCCGCCCAGCTCCACTTACCGGAGTCCAAGAGGCTCGCGTCAATGCGTGAAATGAGCTTCATAGTGACGTGCTCACCACGACAAAATGGCCGTTAAGAGTATAAGAATATTTCGAAGATACGTTAGAA
>JAKAOC010000339.1 GCA_021823385.1 Actinomycetes bacterium | reverse complement strand
TCACAGCGATCGCCGCCAAGAGCTCACGGGTCGCCGGCGCGCACGACCCGAGGCGGCCCACGATCGCCTGGGCCAGCGAGGCCGGGGCGGGCAGGACGTTCCCTGTCTGCTCGAGGATGACCGTCGGTAGCTGATCGAGCAGCATCCGGGCATACAGCGGATGGCCCCCGGTGTGCTCGAACAGCCGAGCCGCGCCCGCCGGAGACAGCGGCCCGGTGCCCAAAGCGGCGGCCAGCGCCATCAACTCGTCTGGCGCCAGGCCCTCCAGGCGGACCGTTGCCGACCCCGGCTCGGCCAGCAACGCCTCCCACCCCGACCCCAAAGCGCTGCGCTCCTCGGGGCGGAAGGCGAGCACCATCAAGACCCGATCCCGCAGCAGCCGGCGGGCCACGAACCTGAACGCCGCCAGCGAGGGACTGTCGGCCAGGTGTCCGTCATCGATCACCACCAGCAGCGGATCGGACCCGGCGGTCAAGACGGAGAGCAACCCCGCCCCCACCAGCAGCGGATCGGAGCCCGGTCCCAGGCTCGCTGCCCAGTCCCGCAACGTCGCGGCCAGCCCAGGCGCTCCAGCACCCGCTGCCAGCCGACCCACTAGGCCGAACGCGAGCGCCCGTTCGTCGTCATCGCCCGCCACCCACAACACCGACGCCGGGTCGACCTCGGCCACTACGGCGCGCAGCAGAGCGGTCTTGCCGATGCCCGCCTCGCCTTCCACCCCCACTAGGCGCGGCGTTCCGGCCAGCGCGTCCGCCCACGCTTCGCGCAGCACCTCAAGGGCGGCTGCCCGGCCCACGAACGCGGACCGACGGGCAACCCCGGCCACCGATGCCGGGCGGGAGCCGCGCGGCTCGGACCTGATCACACCGGCGCGCCCACTGCCCGTCGCCCGTTTATCACCACGGTCGCGCACCACCACCACCCCGGGGCCGTCGACACCGGCTTCTGCCGCGGCGGCAGCCTTCCGCTCCAACGTCTCAGGCGCCACCCCCGATGGGCCCCACGCCACCCCTACCACCACCTCGAGCGGGGCGATGCTCCGCACCGCGTCGCTCACCACCGACGCCAGGCGCTGCCCGACCCGTCGCGCCATCGGCGCCGTACCGACACCGCCGATCGACACAGCCAGGTGTTCACCGTGCTCCCAGAGCCGATCCTCCGCCCTCACCATCTGGCCCAGGCCGGCCGCCGCCGACGCCATTGCCCGACGGTGGACGCTGGCTGCCGGGGAGGCCAGCCCGACCGGCGCCAGGCGCACCACACCGACGGCCACACCCGTCCCCGGCCCCCGACCATCGGTTCCGTTGCTCCCCGGCGCACCCGGTGAAGCTCCCCTCAGGCCATTCCCCTGCCTGTCCACAGCCAAAACCCGGTCAACCCCTTCAGGACGAGCGCTCTAGCCTCGCCTTCGACGGTAACGAGCGCCCATACAACCCAGCCAGGGGCAAAAGTCCCCACCATTACAAACAAACCGGGCCCCGACTGGGCTTCATAGCCCAAGACCTCCCGATAAGCAGGCTGTCGCAAGACAGCGTGCTGACCTGTTTCTGACTTCGCGTCACGGATCCCCATTCGATCAAACGGCATCGTGAGGCCCCCGGTTTTGGTGCTGCTGGTCTCTGTTTCGACGGAAGGCGAGGCGACGTAGCCGCGCCGTTTCGAGGCCGGCCTGCCGGGCCTTACGGATGGTGGGAACCCGACCTTCGTGCTCGTCGGTCGGCGTCACATGCCCGATCCCGGCTTGGACGCGAACCCCATTCCACGGCTCGCGGATGAAGGGGAACTCGGCGCGCGGTACGGCCGGCTCGGCGATCGCCAACAGGTGCGGATACTCGTCCTGTAGATGGCCTTTGAATCTCTAGATCCAGGACTGGTCTGGCGGGGTGCCCGGCCAGCCGAAGTGCTGGGCTATGGAGCACATGGCCATGAATTCGCGCGTCAAGTCCGAGTTCGTCTGCGGCCCGTAGTCCGACACCGCCAACAGGATCGGCCGCGTCCCGTCGTCGACGGTCGGGTCTGCTAGCGCGCCCGCTCTCGCTGCAGCGTGGTCGAAAGCCCTCGGCGACGAGCACGTCTGTGAAGACGATCTCAACTTGGGTGGACGTTTCCTGCGAGGAGATGATGCCGGCGATCCACTTGCGGCGCACGAGGCAGTCGACCACGGTTAGACACGACTTGGCTTGCCGTCTGGCGCGCCTTGTCCCGCGGAAGTTCCGGCGTAAGTACCGCGGTTAGCCGGTGACGACGTCGCGGCCGAGGAAGGCTCGAAGTCTCCAGCGGCGGGTCCCGTCGGCGGCGAGCTTGAGTTCAATGATCGAGCCTCGCAGACCCTGGCAGTAGCTCGCTGTTGTCTCACCAGGTGTCCTATGGGGTCCAATCCGCCGAGATTAGGTCTCTGATCTGGTGCCCCCGGCAGGATTCGAACCTGCGCACATGGTTTAGGAAACCACTGCTCTATCCCCTGAGCTACGGGGGCAACCTCGCTCGCTCGCGATCCGTCGGACGGCCGGATGCCGCAGCGGATATGGAGTCTACCGGCAAAGGCCCGCTGTGGCGGATTGTCCTAGCGGCCGCCCGAGCTGGCCTTTATCGACAAGGGATGCGGCCAGGTCGATCCGTCTAGAAGGGATCCTCGCCCGCATCAGCCGGCTGGTCGCCGAGCATCTTGGCGAGCTCACCCTCGGTCCAGGAGATCTTGCGCTCACAAAGCGCAATCAGATCCTTGGCCTCCTTGACGTCATCCACCAGGGAGTCAAGTGATTTCCCCGACTGAATTCTCTTGATGATGGCTTCGATCCGCTCGAGCGCCTCCTCGAAGGAGACTTCCTTTTCGCTTTTCTCGTTCGTGTTCGCCACCTAATTCTCCGCTTCTTCCATTGATGCCGGTCCCGGCGCGATCGAGCTGATCGTAGCCTGCGCCGACCCGTCCGCAAATCGAGTTTCCACCGTCTCGCCCGAAACCAAATCCCGCACCGAGGCCACCCTCTTGCTGCCACGCATCACCATCGCGTAGCCCCTCGCCAGGACTATGGCCGGGTCGAGTCCGTCCACCTTGCTTTGCGTCAGGTCCAGCCGCGCTCCGTGCCGGGAAAGGGCAGCATGGGCGGCCACCCCCAGACGTTCCGTGGCCAATACCAACGCCTCACGCCGCCGCTGCACGTTGTCCCGCACGCCTGAGCGCTCCAGGGCCGCGCTGAGTCCTTCTCGCTCGAATCGCGCTCTAGTTGTGCGGAGTCGCGCCGCCGACTGCAGTCGTGTGGTGGCTGTGGTCAGGAAGACGCGTTGGCGATCGAGCCGCTCCTTCACCGCGATCTTCAACTCCCAGCCAAGATCACCTGGATGTGACTTGAAGGCCGACAGCCGATGCGATGCCGCCGTGTAGAGCATCGAGCGGCCGCGTTCGAATCGAGCGGCACCGACTGTAAGTGTTCGCCGCGCTCCGATGGTGAGTTCGTGGGTGCGATCCGTCAGGATCCTCTCAAAGGCGATGACGAGGGAGTTCAGCTCGGAGGCGGCGTCGTTCGGGTTTGCCAGCGAGCGATTGGCCACCTCGTTTACGAGGACGTCATCGGTGGAATGGCCGATGGCGGCCCATACGGGTATCTTGCAGGTCGCTACGGCCCGCACCGGGCCCTCGAGGGAGAAGTTCGCAAGATCGACGTGGTCGCCCCCTCCGCGGGCGAGCACCACCAGATCGAATTGGGATGCGCGATCATTTAGCCGGGATAAGGCGTCGGGTACCGAGAACGAGACGTTCTGGCCGGAGGTGTTGACGTAGATGGTCTCGACCTTGAAGCGGTAGCGATCCCGAGCGAGTTTGGTCATGAAGTCCGACTCCGCTGC
>JAKAOC010000338.1 GCA_021823385.1 Actinomycetes bacterium | reverse complement strand
TGCGACGTCGTGACCCTCGCAACTCCCGCCGAGCCGGCCGACCTTTATCTGGAGGCCCTGGCGGAGGAGCTTGGCGCGACCGTCGCGCCCACGCTGCAGGCCGCCTCCTTGCCGACGTTGCCGTCCGGCGCGCTGTCAGGCTCGGCCGTTTCCGCTGCCATCGGGGCGCTCCTCCCGGAAGGTTGCATCGTGGTCGACGAGAGCGTCACGACCGGAATATCCGCTCCAGGGCTCACCCAGGGCAGCCTGCCGCATCGCTGGCTGACCTTGACCGGCGGCGCGATCGGATACGGACTCCCCGTGGCTACAGGAGCGGCTATCGCAGAACCCGGCACCAAGGTTGTCGACATCCAGGCGGATGGATCAGCGCTCTACACCATCCAGGCGCTTTGGACTCAGGCGCGTGAGAGGCTCGATGTGGTGACCGTCCTGCTCAACAACCAGAGTTACGCCATATTGCAGATGGAGTTGAGCAATGTCGGCGCCGAGGCTGGGGGGCCCAGGTCGCGGGCAATGTTGGACCTGGTGCCGCCGGCCATGGACTTCGCCACCATCGCCAGGGGCTTTGGGGTGGATGCAGTGCGGGTTGCGACTGGTGAGGAGCTTGTCGAGCAACTCAAGCGCGCTATGGCCGAGCCAGGGCCGCACCTTATCGAAGCGCTGCTTCCCAAGGGCATTTCCTGAGGCCCCAGGCCTCGGACCCTGGGGCACCTGAAGTACCGTGTTCTCGTACCGCCGTCGTTTCGGGGTCTTCCTCGCGCACATCTCCCTGGTCGCGTGGGCTAAACCTTAACGAATGAGTCGTGAGAAATCGGGGAGCTGGGGCGCCAATCGGCTCCCGCCGATGAAGTTCGTGCTTGCGTTCGGACTCGTAAGTGGCCTCGGCGACGTGGTCTACGAAGGGGCCCGCAGTGTGGTCGGCCCTTTCATGGCGGGTTTCGGCGCCTCCGCGGCGCTGGTCGGTTTGGTGACCGGGCTCGGCGAGGCGATGGCACTTGTGTTCCGCCTTTTCAGCGGACGGCTCTCGGACCGGACCGGTCGCCAGTGGACAATCTCCATCTCAGGATACGCAGTGACCATGGTCGCCGTGCCTCTGCTCGCCCTGGCCGGGAATGTCTGGGCCGTAAGCGCACTGGTGCTGGCCGAGCGTTTCGGCAAGGGGTTGCGCACGCCGGCTCGCGACACCATGCTTGCCCAAGCGGGCACCGATCTGGGACGCGGCTGGACATTTGCGGTGCATGAGGCGCTCGATCAAGTGGGAGCCTTCATCGGACCTCTGGCCGTCGCGGTTTTTCTTGAGTTCAGCAAGGGGTATCGCGACGGCTTTGCAGCACTGGCCATTCCGGGTGCCGCCGCGCTCGTTGTATTGGCCTGGCTGCGCCGCCGTGTCCCGAGCCCCCGTGACTATGCCGCGAGCGAGAACTCCAAAGCCGCGGGCACGCTCGAGCTCCGCGGGTTCCCCCGCCGTTTTTGGCAATACAGCGCGTTCAGTGCGGCGACCATGGCCGGCTTCGCGACCTTTGCGGTGCTCGCGTACCATCTCGACAGGGCCAAGGTCGTCTCTCCCCCGATTATCCCGATAATGTATGCCGCGGCCATGGCCGCGGCCGCGGTTGCCTCGCTGATCTCGGGTCGCGCGTACGACGAGATCGGACTGCGTGGCCTCGGTGTGTTGCCGCTTTTGGGAGCGGCAGTTCCATTCTTCGCTTTTGCAAAGTCCGCGGCCTTTGTGTGGGTCGGCGCCTTGCTTTGGGGTTTTGCAATGGGGATTCACGAGTCAACGATGCGCGCCGCCGTAGGCGATTTGGTGGCGCCGGCGCGCCGTGGAGCAGGTTACGGAACATTCACCGCCGTGTACGGTCTGGCCTGGCTGGCCGGGGCAGCGCTGATCGGCGTCTTTTACGACGTTGCGATCCATTGGGCCATCGTCTTCACCGTCGTTATGCAAGCCCTTGCGCTTGCGCTCTTCCTCCCTCTGCTTTCAAAGGGGCGCGGGGGGCGTGAGCGAGTTGCGTAGCTAGCGTCCGGTCAGGCACTTTGGACTTTCGAGCCCAGGTGATTTCGAGCCCGGGTCGGTACTCCGAACAATTTTTGGGGAAGCCGGCTGGCCGCACATTGCATGCGGCGCTGTACGTTTTGACAGTCTCGACGTTTAAAGGTTGTCAATCATCTAATCCCAGCTCCACGGAACACGGTGAACTTATCCTCGAAGGGCGGATAATCCCGATTTGAAACTTATTCTGAACTTTAGGCGCGAAGTTATTGTCGATGACAAGGGGAGGAACGGTCGTGGATGTGGCAGAACTGCCACTTTTGGCGCTGGGAAAATGAGTTCGTTGGTTGCGGGTCTAGGGGAGGAGACGCGCTCTAGGGCAAACGCCCTTGCTGACCCGACTCGCTTTGGAATTTTCAGATACGTGGCCACTTCCGGCCATGCGGCAACGGTTGCCGAATTGACCGACTTCACCGGTTTGAACCATAACGCCGTCCGCCAGCATCTGGCGGTTCTGGTGAAGGCCGGATTGCTCGAAGCCGGGTTGTACTCGCCCGGCACGCGTGGTCGGCCGCGGCTCATCTATAGCATCAGTCCGGCTGCCGCTTCGGACTCCCTCCTGTCCTACGAAAGGCTTGCAAAGGTCTTGGTGCGGGCTCTGTCCGGCTCCGTGACGCCTCGCGAGGCGGGCAGGGAGGAAGGCATTCGCGATGCGATGGCCATCGGAGATACGGATCTGGAGAAGCCGGCATCCGAGGTCCTCAACCAGGTGATGAGTCTTTGGGGATTCGCATCCCGCTTCGACCATCATGAAATGGGTTCGGCAACGGTGACGCTTACCAGCTGCCCGCTCGCCCAGGCAGTGGGCCTGGACGCAAGGGTGGTGTGTTCGGTGCACCTCGGGATAGTGGAAGGCGTGCTCGAGGCGACCGGCGGCTCGCGCCTGGTCGGGTTCGATGTCCGCGAACCCCTTGGGGCGGGTTGCGAGATCGCGCTCGGCATCTGAATCCACTCGCCGGGACGGGATCGTGGAGCGGGCACTTTGGTGACCCGCTCCACGGCTGATCCCGGCCTCAGACCTGTGCCATTTCTTCGCATGGGCGGCACGCCGTGGGAAAACGAGCTTGCGACCCGCCCCCGCTCAACAAGTTGGATTTACAGCCGCGCGCCGAGGTGACGCGCTGCTTGCTTCTAATGAGTGGTGCCCATTTTGCGCACCTCGCCAGGAACCGCGGTTGTCAGAATGGCTTTTTGGATTTTCCCGACAGGTGTCAACGGAAGTGCCTTGGCGAATACGTACTCGCGCGGGACCTTGTAATCCGCGAGACGCTCTCGGCAAAAGGCATCAAGTTCGTCCGGGCTCGGGGCGGTTTCCCCCCGCGGGACGACGTAGTAGCGCCCCACCTCGCCCAGTACCGGATCGGGAACCCCGATTCCAGCTGCCATGGCCACGCCGGGGTGTGAGGTAAGGACGTTTTCCACCTCGACGGGGTAGACGTTGTATCCGCCCTGGATGAACATTTCCTTGCGCCTTCCGCGCAGCGTCACATGACCATCCGCGGCAATCGAGACGATGTCGCCCGTGGAAAGCCAGCCCTCGGCGTCGATCGCGGCCGAGCTTGCCGCGGGGTCCTCCCAGTAGCCCGAGACCACGCAGTCTCCCTTTACCTGGAGCTCACCGTCTCGATCTGCCTCCACCGCCGCGCCATTCGGCCCAACGGCTCGCAATTCGAAGTTCCCGATCGCCGTGCCCAGTGTCGAGGCGACCTCGATGTCGCTGTCGTCGAGGGGCGAGATGATGCAGGCTCCGGAGGTCTCCGAGAGTCCATAGAGGTTGCAGATGTTTGCCTCCGGAAAGGCGCCACGAATCTTGGCGAGCAGCGAC
>JAKAOC010000337.1 GCA_021823385.1 Actinomycetes bacterium | reverse complement strand
TGGTAGACCGGCCGCATTCTCAGGCCGCTCTTCATCGAGCGCCAGCACTCCTCCACCCGTAGCAGCTGCTTGTAGCCGAGTGCCAGGTCCTCGGCGGTGAGGGTGTCATCGTTGCTGGTGACGACCCACTTGCCGTCGTACTTCGCCTCCCGCGCCACCTGGCCCCGGTCGATCCGCAGCAGGCCGCCTTTCGTCTGCCGGAGGTAGCGTCCAAAGCGCTCGCTCGCGAGGAGCGCGCAGACCCGCTTGCTGTGCTCCTTGACCTTCGGCTCGCGCAAGCTGCGCAACTCCTCCTCCAAGAGCGCGAGCACTTCCGCGCGGTGCCGCCTCTGCCGTGCTGCCTCGACGGGATTGTGGCAGAGCACGTAGCGCTGCCGCCGTTCGCCCTCGCCGACCCAGACCTCCTTCACCCGCAGGTTCTCGACGACCGTCTGGTAGCGGCCCGCCCGCGTCAGCACCTCGGTCGTCACCTCGTCGCCGGCGCGGATCTTCGAGGCCAGGATGTACTTGCCGTTGCCCAGCGAGAGCTGCTGCCGGTTCTCCGCCGAGTTCATCCCCGCGTCGCCCACGAAGATACAACGCCCGAGCTTCCAGCCCCTGAGGTCGGCCTTCACCTTTGCCACCGTCGTCAGGTCCGCCGTGTTGCCGGGGAAGACCCAGGAGCGCACCGGCAGCCCCTCGCGGGTCACCGCGAGCCCCACGCAGACGAGCGGCGCGTCGTGGCGGCCGTTCTTGGCTCGGCCGCGCTTGCGCAAGGGCCCGCGCAGCTCGCGATCCGGGCCTTTGGACTTGCCCCGGTCCTCCTCGTCGATCTCGAAGTGTAGGTTCGTCGTGTCGTAGAAGAGCAGGTCCACGTCGGCGTTCATGAGATCGGCCATCTTGAAGAAGACCGCCTCCTCCACCTTCGCCTGGTGCACCAGCAAGAAGTCCATGGCCCGGTAGAGCTGGTGCAGCGCCAGTTCCTGTCCCTCGGGCAGGAAGACCTCCTCCTTCAGCCACTGGTCGTGGCAGTAGAGCTTCGAGTACGGCTGCAGCGCCCGGTTCGCGACCATCGAGAAGAGGGCCCGCTCGTGCCGGCCCTTCTTGCCCAGAACCTCGTCGATCTCGAGCTCGCGCCAGAGTTGCTCCAAGACGTAGACACCGCCGTAAGGCCAGGCATCCACCACCCGCACGTCCGGCTCGGCGGCGAGCGCCTCTTCGCCGTCGAACAGGCGGAGGATGCTCTTCGCCAGTCGCTTGAGCTTCTCACGGTCGAGTTGGTCTGCGCGCCCGAAGTTGTAGACCACCTTCGCGACCGCGCAGCCCTTCTCCCTGTCCCACTCGTTCTCCGCGAGCTGGTAGTAGCGGGCCACCGAACCGTCGCCGTTCTTGCGCTTGGTCTCGCGGAGGTACATGCCTAGCCATCCTCCCGGGAAATCCGCGATACTTCAAGCGCGAATCTGTCGGCGTGTGCCTATGCTTTTCCACCCCTCGCTGTCTCCACTGCCGCGATTTCACTCGAGATGGATGCCTTGGGTGACCCCAGACTTGTCAAAGTCGGGCCTGGTTCAGACCCAGTTTGCGAAGCTCGCGGTACGCCGTCGTGCCCCGTTTCCACTGTTTGAGGTGCAACACTCGCAGACGGTGGCGGACCCATTCGTCCAGTCCCCGGAGGACGCCCGGCGTCTGCGTCAGCTGGAAGTACGCCTTCCAGCCGAGCAGATAGCGCCGCAGCTCTCTGGCGACCGTCTTCAGACTCCGGCCACCGTTCCGGCGGGTGATTTGCCGGACGCGCTCTTTCATCGCCACAAGGGCCTTCGGCGCCACGCGCCGCCGGACCTCGCCTCCCTTGGCGTACCAGAAGCTGTAGCCGAGGAATTTGCGGACCTGCGGGTGCGCGACCGCGCTCTTCGATTCGTTGACGCGCAGCCGAAGCTTCGCGTACAGGCCGCGCAGCGCCTGCATCACGCGCTCGCCGGCGCGCCTGGACCGCACGTACACGTTGCAGTCGTCGGCGTACCGGGCGAACGCGTGTCCGCGCCTCTCCATCTCCTTGTCCACTTCGTCGAGGAGCACGTTTGCCAACAGCGGCGACAGGGGTCCGCCTTGCGGCGTGCCCTCGTACCGCTCCACCACCACCCCGTTCGCCATGATTCCGGCTTCGAGGTAGCGGCGTATCAGCCTCAGCATCCGCCTGTCCCCGATGCGCTTCTCCAGCCTTCCCATCAGCACGTCGTGGTTGACCCGGTCGAAGAACTTTTCCAGGTCGACATCCACCACCCAGCGCCTTCCTTCCTGGATGTATCGCTGCGCCTCGCACACCGCATCATGCGCTCGACGCCCAGGTCGGAAGCCGTGGCTGTGTTCTGAGAAGGTTGGGTCGAATATCGGTTGAAGCACTTGCAGAATGGCCTGCTGGATGAGCCGGTCGAGCACCGTCGGTATCCCGAGCTCTCGGACGCCTCCGTCACTCTTGGGTATCTCTTGCCGTTTCACCGGCCTCGGCTGGTAAGTGCCATCGAGCAGCTGTGCTCGTACAGCCTCCCAGTTCTCGGCCAGGTATTCCGGCAACTCATCCACGGTCATCCCATCGATGCCGGGACTGCCCTTGTTCCGCCTCGCTCGCTTCAGCGCCGCCTTGACGTTGCCGCGCTCGACCACCCGCTCCATCAGGTGGTCGTTTCCCGAGCGTCCGTTTCCGTTCGCCGCCGTCGGTGCTTCGCCGCTCCGCTGGCCATGGAGGGTTTCACCCTCCGCCTCCAGCGGCAGCTCCAGTTGCCTGGACTTCTGGCGCCCTGCACCTTCGAGACCCACGGTCGTCTCGCTCTCCCTTCCGTTCGGCCCTTCGCTCCGAGGCGTCCCGGTCTCATGGCCTGGGGTCACCAGGACCTGCCGCCAGCCCGTCGCTACTACGGCCTCTGCTGACTTCTCGCTCCGCCTTCCCGGCGTCGCCCTTTCAAGCGCAAAGCGAGATCTCCCCAGGTAAGGGTCGTGGCCTTCGCCGCACAACCGCCGGATTTACGCCGTCTGACCTTGGTCGCAAGAGCTTCGCGGTCATCTGCCCGCTCGCCCTGCCAGACTTCGCCTTCTACCCGGTTTCTGTTCGTCGGCTCGCGGCTCCGCTCCCCGCTTCTTTCAGCGCCGGCCTCACGACCGGACCGGCACACGCCGGCTTCTTCGCCTTGCGGTTCGCTCGGGGTCGCTGCGACCAGCTTCCCCAGTGGACTTTCACCTCCTGGTCACGCCCATGCTGGGCACACAGAAGAAAGGCCGCCCCGCATCGCGCGGGACGGCCTTTCATGGACGCCGTTGGGCGTGCGCGGGTTACGGGGTCACCGGAGCGGGCGCTGCCGGGGCAGGTGCCGCCGGGGCAGGCGCGGGCATCGTGTCCTTGGCGGCCTTCTTGTCGGCCCGAGCGGCGCGCTTCGAGTGGCGCTTCGCCGCCTTCACGTCGGCATCGGCCTTCTTCATCTGCTCCTCGGCGCCGGCGGTGTTCCCTTCCTTCATGTCCTTCTCGGCCTTCTCGATGTGGCGGTTGGCCGCCTTGTCGTCCGTGGCGGCCTTCTTCGACCGCTTGGCGGCGCGCTTCGCGGCCTTGTGGGCGGCCTCGGGCTTGTCCGCGGCGAAGGCGCTCGCCGCGAAGGGGAGCGAGAGGGCGCCAACGATCAGCAGCTTGTTCAGCATGGTGTTCTCCTAGCTGGTTCTTCCCCCCCAAAATGGGAGTTCGAGGCCCAGCTGGTAGCAGTCAGCCGGCTCGCATGCAAGCGCCCGTTCTCCTCCCGCCGTCCTTGACGAAGGGCGCGGCGTCTCGAAGCTCCGATTCGGAGAGGTTTGGTCGGAGGGGCGGGCGGGGAGTTTCGAGGCTTGGTGATCGAGCCCTCGCGGCGTACCATCGAGATCGGAA
>JAKAOC010000336.1 GCA_021823385.1 Actinomycetes bacterium | reverse complement strand
CAACGATAACGCGCAGGGTCCTGCTGGCGCCGAGTTCATCGTCAAGAAGCTTGGTGACACAAAGGTCGCCGTGATCGATGATCAGAGCGCGTACGGCCAGGGCATTGCGAATATCGTTCGCCAGACCATCCCAACGCTGGGGGGTCAGGTGGTCACTTCGCAGTCCGTCGATCCCAACTCGCCCGACTATTCATCGACCGTGAATGCGATTCAGTCGTCGGGTGCGACGGCTGTTTATTACGGCGGATATTACGACGCCGCGGGACGCCTGCTGAAGCAGCTACGAGACGCCGGATTCAGGGGAGCGTTCATCTCCGATGACGGCTCGCTCGATCCAAAGCTGATCTCCACTGCCGGGACCGCGGAGTCGGTGAATACCTATGCCACGTGCGCCTGTGGTGACGTCTCCGGCAGTCCGGCGGGCGCCGCATTCGTCAAGTCGTATCAGACGGCGTTTAACGCCGCACCCGGCACTTATTCGGCAGAAGGATATGACGCTGCGAATGTCATCCTGGCGGCGATCAAGGCCGGCAACACGAACTCGGTTGCGATCAACAACTACATCAACACGCATAGCTATGCCGGCATCACGAAGACGATCACCTTCACGTCGACCGGTGACATCAAGGGTGGCGGGATATACGTGTACCAGACCGACGGGACGACGTTCAAGTCCCTCGGCCTGGTGAGCAAGCTGGTCGGTTGATTCCGCTGGCGGTCGAGCAATGACGGGAGGGGCGTCTCCATCCACGATTCGGGTGGTGGCGCTCCTCTTCCATTTCAGTGGCGTTGACTTGCGCTCAGTGTCGCGGCCCCGGATCCGCACCGATTGGGAGATGCGTTGCACAATTTCGTGAGCCAAATTTGGCCGTCGATAATTGACGGCACCACCACGGGAGCCATCTACGCGCTCATGGCCCTTGGGTACACACTTGTCTACGGCGTCTTGCGTCTGATCAACTTCGCCCACTCGGAAGTCTTTATGGTGGGGACCTTCGCGAGCCTCTTCACTCTGCACGCGTTGCGCATCAGCTCCGCGCCGGGCGGACTGGAGGGTATTGCCGTGTTCGCGGCAATAACCATTGCTGCGATGGCCGCATCCGGCTTGGTGGCTGTCGGAGTCGAATATGTCGCCTACCGCCCTCTGCGCAAACGCAATTCGTCCTCGCTGGCCAACCTCATCTCGGCAATCGGCATGTCGTTCTTTTTGCAAGAGGTTTTTGCTCTTCGATACGGACGTGATCTGATCCCGTTTCCACGGATACTGCAAAAGAACGTGTTGTTCCACATCGGAAACGCCGAAGTCCGCTCCGACATGGTTCTGGTGGTGGTATCCGCGCTGGTGATGATGTTCATCCTTGATCGCTTCGTGAACGGCACGCGCCTTGGAAGGGGCATTCGCGCCGTTGCGCAGGACGCGTCGACGGCGATGCTGATGGGAGTGAACATCGACCGCGTGATCACGCTGACCTTCCTTCTGGGGGGGATCATGGCCGGTGTTGCGGCGATGCTGTATGGAACCTTCTACGAGGTGACCCAATACAACATCGGTTTTGTCATCGGTATCAAGGGCTTTACTGCGGCAGTGCTGGGCGGGATAGGCAATATTCGAGGGGCGCTCGTGGGCGGCTTCGCCCTGGGGTTGATCGAGACCTTTGGCGGTGCGATATTCAGCGCGCAATGGATCGACGTTGTCGCGTTCAGCGTCCTGGTACTGGTGCTTCTCTTCCGGCCTACCGGCATTCTCGGTGAGAGCCTGCAACGGGCCCGGGCGTGAGCGAGGGGAGGGCGAACCGGTGGCGATGACTTCCAACAAGCTGGGCCAGGGGATAACCGGGGCATTGGCGCCCGTCCGCAGGGCGGGCTCGGGTGTCTCTTCTCGCTGGCGCCGAGCGCCAAAGGGGGCGAAGGTAGCCGTCTATGTGCTGCTTGCGGTATTCGCGGTACTCGCGCCGTCGCAGAGCGTGGGCAATTTCATGGCTCCCCAGAGCGATTGGCGGACCGTTCTCTTTTATCCGATCGGCGCTTACATCCTGCTGGCGCTCGGCCTGAACGTTGTGGTGGGCCTCGCCGGCATGCTGGATCTGGGCTATGTCGCCTTTTTCGCCATAGGCGGCTACTCAATGGCGGTGCTAGGCGTCAATTACCACTGGAGCTTCTGGGAGATTCTTCCCGCGGGCGTTCTGATCGCGGCACTCTCGGGCGTAATTCTCGGTGCTCCGACATTGAGGCTCAGAGGCGACTATCTCGCCATAGTAACCTTGGGTTTTGGCGAGATCATTCAGCGGGTCGCCACCAACCTCACCATTACCGGAGGACCGACGGGCATCTCGGGAATTCCCCACCCGCCCTCCGTAGGTCATTTCTCGTTCCTGACTTACGGGGTGCTCGACCCGACTCCTTACTACTACCTTGAGCTGGTGATGATCGTGCTGGTCATCTTCGTCTCCTATCGCTTGGAGAACTCTCGCATCGGCAGAGGATGGGTGGCCATTCGCGAAGATGAAGACGCCGCGGAATTGATGGGGGTACCCACCTTCGCCTTTAAGGTGTGGGCCTTTGCCATCGGCGCGAGCGTCGGGGGCCTTTCCGGCGTCGTATACGCAGCCAAAGTCATCGCCATCACTCCGGAGAATTATCCGCTGCTGCTCTCGGTATTGATCCTCGTTTGCGTAGTCCTGGGAGGATCGGGAAATCGCATCGGAGTGATCGTAGGCGCATTCCTGGTGGCGTGGCTGCCCGAACGTTTCAGGGGCCTGGCCAATTACCGGATCCTCATCTTCGGCGCGATTCTGGTCTTGATGATGATCTTCCGACCCGGCGGTATTCTTCCCGCCAGCCGTCGCCGCTCTGAACTCCTCGAGGGGCGTGGAGGCGGGCAGCACCTTGGAGGCGAGGTCGACCTTGGCCAACCTGGAGTGGAGCCGGAGGTATAAATGACTGACGCACAGAGCGAGCAGAGCCAGCTTCTTGAGCTGGACTCGGTTACCGTGCGCTTCGGCGGAGTGGTTGCGGTATCCGAGGTGTCGTTCCACGTGGACCCGGGAGAGATACTGGCGGTGATCGGCCCCAACGGAGCTGGCAAGACGACCGTCTTCAACACCGTCACCGGCGTCTATAAACCGAGCCAGGGCTCAGTTCGGTTCGAGGGGAAGAAGCTCGCAGGCCTCAAGCCCCACCGCGTCACCAAGCTGGGCATGGCGCGCACCTTCCAGAACATCCGCCTTTTCCCGAACATGACGGTTCTCGAAAACGCCAAGGTGGGCGCGGACGCGAATTCGCGGGCGGCGGTCTTCGGGGCTATCCTGCACACTCCCCGGCAGCGGCACGAAGAGCGCCTCGCCGAGGATAGGGCCAAAGAGGCGATTGCCTTCGTCGGGATCGAGGGCGACTCCCGTCGCGAGGCCCAGGCACTTTCATACGGAGATCAACGACGCCTCGAAATTGCGCGTGCACTTGCCACACAGCCAAAGCTTATTTTGCTTGACGAGCCGGCTGCCGGTATGAATCCGGCCGAGAAGGTGGAGCTGCAGAAACTCATTTCGCGGATCCGCGATCGGGGCGTGACGGTCGTCTTGATCGAGCACGACATGAGCCTTGTCATGAAGATCTCTGACCGGATCATTGTGCTCGACTTCGGAAAGAAGATTGCCGAGGGGCTCCCCCAGGACATCCGCAACAACCCGGCGGTCGTCGAGGCCTACTTGGGGGCGGCGCGCGATGCTTCTTGAGATTTCCGAACTGAGCGTCTACTACGGGAAAATACAGGCCCTCAACGAGATCTCCCTAGGCGTGGAGGAAGGGGAGGTCGCCTGTCTCATCGGAGCCAACGGAGCAGGCAAGTCCACGACGCTCAAGACGATCTCAGGGCTGCGCAAGGTGGCTCACGGT
>JAKAOC010000335.1 GCA_021823385.1 Actinomycetes bacterium | reverse complement strand
TGGTGGCGAAGTTGAGCCGTGCGTGTCCGTCGCCCCCCGGGCCGAAGGCAGGGCCGTCTGAAAGACCCACGCGGGCGCGGGCCAGAAGAGTCTCGGAGGGGTCGGCGGCGTCGGTGAAGGCCGAGAAGTCGAGCCATGCCAAATAGGTTCCCTCGGGCATGCGGTACCCGATACCCGAGGACTTCGCGAATTCCGCGATGGTGTGGCGGTTCGCGTCGAGCCGGGCGAGCGTGGCGGCAAACCACTCCTGGCCACGTTCCCAGGCGGCGATGGTGCCGATCATGCCCAGGTTTGAGACGGCGCCCCTCATATGGAAGGGGAAGGTCTCGTAGCTCGCACGAAGCGCGCCCGAGGAGAAGTGCGCCACGGCACAGCGTAGCCCCGCCAGATTGTGGGACTTGGAAGCCGAGGTGAGGGTGATGTGATCGGTGCCGAAGCGGGCTGCCGCCGAGGCGAAGGCAAGGTGCTCCCGATCGCCGTAGACGATGTCGGCGTGAATCTCATCGGCCACCACCACCACGTGATGGCGGGCCGCCATCTCCGCCACCGCATCCAGTTCGGCCGCGGTCAGGACCCGGCCGGTCGGGTTGTGCGGATTGCAGAGCAGAAGCATGCGGGTGTTCGGCTGTGCAAGCAGGCGCTCCAGGTCGTCGAAGTCGAACTGGAATCCGCTGGGAGTTTCGAGCAGCCGGTTGTGCAGGACGTTGCGCTGGGTGTCCTTGATCGCTCCCGTGAAGGGCGGGTAGATGGGCGGCTGAACCACGACACCGTCGCCCGGAGCCGTCATCGACAGGATGGCGATATAGACCGACTGCACCACGTCGGTGGAGAGCAGTCCGAGCGAAGGATCGAGATCGACGTGGAACTTTGCCCGGTAGCGGCCGGAGAAGGCGGCAAGCACCCCGTCGTAGAGCGACTGCCGGGAGTATCCGAGCCCGAAGCCGTCGACCGCTCCGTGCAGGGCCTCGGTCACCACCTCGGCGGTCCCGAAATCCATGTCGGCGATCCACATCGGGATTACGTCCTCGTCGAAGCGGGTCCATTTCACGCCGATCTGGTTGCGCAGCCGTGCACGCAGCTCGGCCGTGCCGGCACTGAACGGGCCTTCTGGGGTTGGCATGCGCTGCTCCTCTCGAGCGGATTGGCTGGTCGCAAGGACAGGCTAGCGAGCCTTGGCCGGCCTGCCAAGTGCCGCCATTCCAGATTCGGCGGCCTCCGGATAGGGTTTATCCGGGCGCCCGCCGCAGGCGGGCATGTGTGCGGGGAGGGGATGCTCTATGGGCGACGGTGCGGGGCGGCCTCTGGTGACCATCGTCGAGGTCTCGGCCCGGGATGGGCTGCAGAACGAGTCGGTGGAGTTCAGCACCGCCGAAAAGGTGCGTCTCATCGAGGCCGGCGCTGCCGCCGGTCTCAGGCGAATCGAGTCCTGCAGTTTCGTGAACCCCAAGCGGGTTCCCCAGATGGCCGATGCCGAGGCCGTCATGGAGAGCCTGAGCCCGGAAGCCAGGGAGGCTTCCATCGGCTTGGTCCTGAACGAGCGCGGCATCGACCGCGCCATTGCGGCCGGCCTCCCCGAGATCAACTACGTGGTGGTGGCCACCGAGACATTCTCCCAGCGAAATCAAGGAATGAGCGTCGAGGAGAACCTTGCCCAGCTCTCCAGGGTGATCCCTCGAGCCAAGCAGGCCGGAATCCGTACTTCGGTGGGCATCTCGGCCGCGTTCGGCTGCCCTTACGAGGGCGAGGTCTCCGAAGTGGTGATAGCCGAGCTGGCCAAGCGGATCGCCGAGCTTCAGCCGGAGGAGATCGGCCTGGCTGACACCATAGGTGCCGGAGTCCCCCCGATGGTGTCGGAGCGGGTCGGCATTGCCAAGGAGGCCGTCGCCGGAAGCGGCATCTCCTTGCGCTGCCATTTCCACAACACGCGCAACACCGGCATCGCCAACGCCTACGCAGCGGTGGTCGAAGGAGTCCGCGCGCTCGACGCCTCCATCGGAGGGATAGGCGGCTGCCCGTTTGCGCCAAGGGCGACCGGCAACATCGCCACCGAGGATCTGGTGTTCATGCTTGAGCGCTCCGGCTACTCGACCGGGATCGACATCGAGGCGCTGTTTTCGATCACCGAGTGGCTGGGCGAAAAGCTCGGCAAGCCAGTGCCCGGGCTGCTGAGCAGGGCCGGCGTCTTCCCTCCGGTGCCCTAGCACCTGCTCGGGAGCCGATTTCCGTACGCACAGGACGAGCGGCGGCCGAAGAGGCCGGCGCGAGCCACGAAGAGAGCAGACATATTGACGACCACCGGCATCTGGAAGATCCTCGCCCCCAAGAAGCAGGTGGGGGGAAAGACGATCCGCTTTTGGAATCAGGTTCTGCTGATCGGCGCCCTATATGCGGTGTACGAATACACCTCCTCGCTGGCCTCGGGCTCGACCGCCACAGCCCGGCGCAACGCGCTCGACGAGGTCTCGATCGAGCGCAGCCTGCACTTCTTCTTCGAGCAGCGCCTGCAGGCCTTCGTCATCCGGCACGCAGTCTGGCTGATCAAGTTGTCGGATCTCTACTACGTCACGATCCACTTCCTGCTGCCCGTGGTCGTCATTGTCCTGCTGCTGGTCAAGTACCCTGAGCGCTACATACGCTGGCGCAACACGATGGTGCTTCTCAACCTCTTCGCCCTGGTGGTCTTCATCGTCTTTCCGGTGATGCCGCCGAGGCTGCTGCCGGAGGTCTTCCACTTCGTGGACACGCAGAAGGTCTTCGGCGGTGCGGGCACCTTCGATGCGACGCTCATGAAGGACGCGGGCAACCAATACGCTGCCATGCCCAGCCTTCACTTTGCCTGGGCCGTCTGGTGCACGCTGGCCATAGTCCCGGCGGTGCGGAACCGCGTTGTCAAGGTCCTGCTGCTGGCGCACCCGATCATCACCGCCTTCGTGGTCTTCGTCACCGCCAACCATTTCTGGCTGGACGTCTTGATGGGCGGGGTCGACTTCTACCTCTCCTACTTCATCGCCGGCGGCAGGCGCATCGAGTTCTGGCGGGTGAAGGAGCCCGCCGGTTTGGCCGGAGCCCAGGTGGCGGGGTAGGAGGAGACCTGCTCAACTCTGCATTGCGGTTAGCCGGGATTAGGCTGGAATTGTCCGGCGGAGCAGCGCTTTGATGGAAGTCGAGAGGGGGTTGCGATGGCCAGGCGGCGGGCTCTGGGCCGGGCGAGGCTGATCGCCGGTGTCTCCCTCCTTGTAGTGGCGACCATTGGCATCGCTTATCCGGTCTGGTGGAAGCTGCGCTCCGACCAGGGCGCCCAGCGCCTTCTCGAGCAGTACCGGAGCGAGACGACCATCGCCGGAGCGCCCTCCACTACCGCCTGCTCGGCAAGGACCGGGCCGGGGATACTTTCCATACCCTCGATCGGGCTGATCGCCCCCGTCCAGCAGGGGGTGGAGGACAGCGTCCTCAACGTCTCCATCGGGCACAACCCTTCCACCGCCTGGCCCGGTACCGGAGCCGCGTCGCTGCTCTCGGCCCACGACGTGAGTTTCTTCTCGCGCATCGACGAGCTGAAGCCGGGACAGACCATCACCTACTCGGTGCGCTGCGCGAGCTACGTCTTTCGCGTCTCCAAGGGGGTGGTGACCAAGGTGGGTGCGCCCATAGAAGTTCCCGCCAAGGGATCGCTGATCCTTGACACCTGCTGGCCCACCAACGCGCTCTGGTACACCTCCCAGCGCTACATCGTCACAGCCCAGTACGTGAGCACCGTTCCGACTTCGTCGCTGAGTAGGAGCGGGGCGGTCCCCGTGACGTTGCCGGAGGTGTCGCTGCATGTAAACCTGCCGTCAGGGCTCGATCCGGCGAAGCTGACACTCTCGGCCAACAGCCAGATCATGGGCACCCTG
>JAKAOC010000334.1 GCA_021823385.1 Actinomycetes bacterium | reverse complement strand
GGAGAGGTCCTGGCGGATCTCGCCGAGCCCGGCATGCGATTCGTCGCAGCCAAGGGAGGCGAAGGCGGACGTGGCAACACACGCTTCCTGGCCAACAAGAGGCGGGCGCCTTCCTTTGCAGAGCAGGGCGAGCCGGGGGAGGAGAACTGGTTCAATCTCGAGCTCAAGCTCAAGGCGGATGTGGCGTTGGTCGGCTATCCCAACGCTGGAAAGTCGACCTTCATCTCGGTGATCTCCAGGGCTCAGCCCAAGATCGCCGACTATCCGTTCACGACGCTCAAGCCGAATCTCGGCGTGGTACGCCTGGCCGACGATTTCGAGTACGTGGTGGCCGACATTCCCGGCCTGATCGAGGGTGCATCGGAAGGCAAAGGGCTCGGTCTCGAGTTTCTCCGCCACATCGAGCGTGCGAGAGTGCTGGTCTTCCTTCTCGACGCTACCGAATCCCAGGGCACTTCGGTGGCCGAACAGCATCGGGTACTTCTGCGTGAGCTCGGGAACTATCTTCCGGAGCTCTTGGATCGCCCTCGCGTGGTGGTGGTCTCCAAGGCCGACGTGCTCGACGAGGAGATAGTTCGCCACGGCGAGGAGTACCTTGGGGTGGCTGCGGACATGGCGATTTCCTCGATCTCATCGCTTAACGTCGAGGCGCTGAAGCGCAAGCTCGCCGAGATGGTCTCCAAATCCCGTATTGAGTCAGCAGGGCCGCGCTCGTCCGATGCCATTTTCATCAATCTGACCCCGGATGGCTTCAAGGTGGTTCGACTGGGGGAGCATCGATTCCGGGTGCTCGGGCGCGCCGCCGAGCGTGCAGTGGCCCTTTCGGACGTCACCACTCCGGACGCTCTGGAATACATCCAGACCAGGTTGCGGCACTTAGGGGTCGATCGGGCACTGGCCAGGGCTGGGGCAACCGACGGCGACGAAGTGGCCATCGGTGAATTCGAGTTCGACTACACGAGAGACTAAAGGTGACCTCTGCGCCCGCCCCTCGCTCGGCGGGCTATCCTGGCTGATGCGTGCTGGCCAGGTCTTGGCGTGAAGCGCGGGCCGACGCGAGGGAGCGCAGAAGTGAATCTGGTGGTGAAGATCGGGTCCTCGTCGGTGACCACCGGCGACCTGGACGTGAATCACCCCGTCGTGGATTCCATCTGTGATCAACTTTCCCAGCTCCACGCCGCCGGACATCGAGTGGCTTTGGTGACCTCCGGCGCGATTGCACTCGGCCTGGGGCGCCTCGGCTTGCGAGGTGAGCGGCCCGCCGACCTGGTAACGCTGCAGGCGGCTTCGGCTGTCGGTCAGGTGGGCCTGATCGCCGCGTGGTCGGGAAAGATGGCGGAGCGTGGCCTCGTTTGCGGCCAGATCCTTCTCTCGGCTTCGGATTTCATGGAGCGCCGCCAGTATCTCTCTGCCCGTGCGACGCTGGGACGCATGCTCGACCAGGGCATTATCCCCATAATCAACGAAAACGACGCAGTGGCGGACGATGAGATCCGCCTAGGCGACAACGATCGGATAGCCGCGCTGGTTTCAGGGCTGGTTGGTGCCGAGGTGCTGGTGCTCCTCACCGATCAGGAGGGACTCTTCACCGCCGACCCCCGCCGGTTCGAGGAGGCCACCCTCATCGAGGAGGTGCGGGAGGTCACCCGCGAGCTTGCCTCGCTGGCGGGCGGGCGGGGGACCAGCCGCGGAAGCGGGGGAATGGTCACCAAGATCATGGCGGCCAGAATCGCTGCATGGTCCGGCGTCGAGACCCTGATCGCCGCGGCATCCAACCCGGAGGTGCTCCGCGTGGCCCCGACGCGAAGGCAAGGGGTGGGAACCTGGATATCGAAGAGCCGGCGTCGGCTCCCTTCCCGCAAGTTGTGGATCGCGTTCGCCCTGCCTTCCAGCGGCTACGTCAAGGTGGATGAGGGCGCCCGGAGGGCCATACGCGACCGGGGGTCCTCTCTTCTTGCTGTGGGCATCACCGAAGTTGGGGGAGCATTCTCCGCGGAGGACGCCGTCGAGGTGATCGCCGAGGATGGAGCCGTCGTCGCCAAGGGCCTGGCGCGCTTAGGCGCGGACGAGCTCGGGATCGAGCTGGAGCGCCGCCGCGCAGGGCTGGTTTCGGATTCCTCGGCCATGGCGATGCATCGCGATGACATGATTCTGCTGGAGTCGTAGCCCGTCACCGACATGGCGGTGCTCATTAGGCTGGAGGGGGATGAACGATCTCACCTCTGCAAACTCCGAGCTTCTTGCGTTGGCAGGCAGGGTGAAGGAAGCCTCGCGCTTAGTCAGGCTTGCCTCCGCCCAGCAAAAGAGCGACGCACTGGGGTACATGGCGGAAGGCCTGGAACATGCCGGCGAGGAGATCCTGGCGGCCAACGCCGACGACGTCGATCGCGCCGGGCGCGATGGGATGCCTTCCACCCAGGTGGATCGGCTGCGGCTAACCAAAGCGCGGATCTCCGACATGGCCGCGCAGGTCCTCGAGGTGGCCGCGCTCGCAGATCCCGTTGGCCAAGTGACGCGAGGTTACCGGCTGGCAAACGGCCTGGCCGTAAGCCGCGAGCGCGTGCCTCTGGGCGTGGTGGGGATCATCTACGAGAATCGGCCCAATGTCACCTCAGATGCGGCCGCATTATGCCTGAAGAGTGGCAACGCCGCCTTCCTGCGTGGCTCCTCGGCGGCATTCGCCTCCAATCGCGCCATCGCCTCGGTCCTCTCCGAAGCGCTCGCCAAGGCGGGCCTGCCACGAGAGGCGGTTGCATTGGTGCCGGACGCCTCCCGTGAGTCCGCGGTGGCCTTCATGCGCCTGCGCGGATACATCGACTGCCTGATTCCGCGTGGGGGCCGGTCTTTGATCGCGGCGATCGAAGAGCACGCGACGGTCCCATACATCATCGACGGCGAGGGCAACTGCCACATCTTCGTAGATGCCAGCGCCGACCTTGACGCAGCCGAGAACATAGTCCGCAATGCCAAGGTGCAGCGGCCGAGCGTATGCAACGCCGTCGAGACGGTGCTGGTGCACCGGGCGGTTGCGCCGGAGTTTCTCTCACGGATTGACCGATTGCTGCCAGAGGTCGAGATCCATGGCGATGGGGAGACGTGCACGGCGATAAGCCGTGCCGTGCCGGCCACGGAGGAGGACTGGGCCACCGAGTACCTGGATCTCAAGCTCGCGATTCGCGTCGTGGACGGCGTCGAGGCGGCTGTGGATCATATCTCCCGCTACGGCACCGGGCATTCGGAGGCAATCCTGACCAACGACTACGCCAATGCCAACCTCTTCGTGCGCGAAGTCGATGCGGCGGCGGTGTTGGTGAATGCCTCGACCCGCTTTGTCGATGGCAACCAGCTCGGCCTGGGAGCGGAGATCGGCATCAGCACCCAAAAGCTTCACGCGCGTGGACCCATGGGCCTGGAGGCCTTGACCACCGAGCGATACGTGATCGAGGGCAACGGGCAAGTTCGCGGCTGAGGCCGCGGGAACGGATGGAGCAGTGAGAGCTACGGGCGAGGGATTCGCGAGCATTTCAGGGGTGGGTGAAGCATTGGCCCAGGCCTCGTACCTGTCGAGCCAGGAGATCTCCACCACGGTGTACCTCGCCACGGTTCTGGGCAAGCCGATCCTGGTCGAGGGGCCGGCGGGAACCGGCAAGACTGAACTCGCCAAGGCACTTGCCAGAGCCCTCGATGCCGAGCTGGTGCGCCTACAGTGCTACGAGGGCCTCGACGATGCCAAGGCGATCTACGAGTGGAACTACTCCAAGCAACTGCTGCGCATCCAGGCCGCCAGGGCGGCGGGCGATGACCCGGCCGACTGGGACGCGGTCAAAGAGAACATCTTCTCCGAGGAATTCCTGCTTCCGCGGCCCCTGCTCCGCGCGATCTCCCTGGACGAGCCCGTCGTACTGTTGATCGACGAAGTCGATCGGGT
>JAKAOC010000333.1 GCA_021823385.1 Actinomycetes bacterium | reverse complement strand
TTCGGCCGTGGAGGAGACCGTCGATCGGATCTTGGGACTCGGCAATGTCTGGATCGCCACAAGGCGGCAGATCGCCGAGTTCTGGCTGAGAGAGCATCCGCCAAAGTAGCCACTTGGCTCAGTAGACCGGAACAGCCCTTCCGTCAAGATCCACCAGCACTCGACCCCCCAGGGGGCGTGCAAGGCGCACATCGACTGCGCGCTCGGCCGCGGCGAGCGTGACCCAGCCCGTCCGAGGTCCGATCCAGCGTTCGATCGGAACGACGGCGACGGCGCAATCGGATTCGAACGCGTTCGCACTCTCGTACGCCGCCAAACTGCGGGGCCAGCTCGTGAAGCGGAAGGTGAGGTTCATACCGTCCCCTGAGACACTGCTCGGAAGCGCGAACTGATGCGGTCCACGGCTCGGCAACGGCACCTCCCACGGAGGCTCCCAGCAATCACGTCGGGCGGAACGGGTCATGACTGCAACGGGGCCCAGCGCGCCCTCCACATCCAGGATCCATGCCGGCAGGGCACGCTTTCCTCGGTCGGTCATGAAATCGGCTTGGCCGAGGGTAGCCGCCCTGAGCGCCAGGACGTGGCCGTGGTCAGGAGCAGAGCGTTCCCCGCTCGAGTCCTTCAGCAGCTCGTAGGCCTCAGAAGGCACACCTTCGGCAGGCTTGATATCGCCGCGTTCGAAGGCGAGCTTGGACTCCCCATCCTGAAATCCATGCCCGGGAATCACCATCGGCCCCACCAGCACCACGGGCCGAGGCGAAGCCTCCGCCGGGAAGGCGCTCCATCGTTGAAGGGCCTTCAAAGCGGTACGGCGCTGATCGGGCAGGTTCTTGCTGTCGCCGCCACGCTCTGGAACTTGATTCATCATCCCTTGCCTAGCACAAGGTCGGGACCGTAACGGACCCGATCGAGCCAGGGCTTCCCGACCCGCTCGCCGCGGACCCGTACCGTTGGTTCTTGCCATCTTTAAAGTTCTGCCATCCACGGGCCGACCTAGGGGTGTGGAAATCGACCTGGTCATCGTCACCGACGAGCAGACATCCAGCAGCGACTTCGTCCGCCTCGCCCAATTGGCCGCCGGAGCGGGAAAACTGCTGGCATCGGTCGATTGCGTTTCGTTGGACGAGCGCTCCGCCACCCTTTGGGCGGCGGTTCGAGAATCCCATTTCCTCGCCGGCCGGGTGCGCAGTTCGGCAGCCTGGGCCGCTGCAGCCGACGAGGCCCTCTCCAGGGCGGTCGAGGGAGGCAGCGGTCGAATCATTGCCGTATCCGAGCTGCACGATACGGACTTGTGGCGCCTCCTGCTTGCGGCGAGCGCGGCACGGGAAAACGATGTCATCTCGCTCGGCGCCTTCCCCGTGGAGGGCAGAGGCGGAATCGGCCTCGTGATACCACGGGCAAAATGGTCACTGCCAGACTCGAGCATTGCAGCCCGCGAAGCTCGGGCGCTTATCGAAACGCTCGGTGGACACCTCTTAGGCTTGGCGCCGGCCGCGACCTACCCTGAGCTCACCAAGATCTGGGTCGTAGGCGCGCGTCCCGACCATACGATCTACGCCGAGATGCAGCCAGGCAGTCCACCGGTGCTGACCGTCGTGGTTCCCACCCTCGACGCGGCCTCCGGCCGGTGCGGCCGGCTCCTGGCATCGCTGCGGCAAAACACCTGCGTCCCCTATCAGGTCGTCCTGGTGGATAACGGCAACGCGCCCCAGGGGTATACGGCGCCGGTCAACACGGCGCTTCTCGCAGCCCAAACCGAGTACGTGGCCGCCATCAACGACGACGTCGAAGTGCAGGACGGATGGTGGGAGCCGCTGCAAGCAGCTCTTGACGCGGGCCACGCCCTTGCCTTCCCCGAAACCGTCGGAAACGACCGGCCACCCTATTTCGCCTGGTGCTTCGCCATGAGGCGGGCCACGGTGGAAGCTCTGTCACGCCCCAGGGGGGACTTCTTCGACCCCACCTTTTCGGTCTGGTATCAGGACACCGACCTCTTCCTGCGACTGAAGGCCCTCGGCGAGACACCACACCATGTTCCGGCGAGCAGGATCTCGCATACGGAATCGGCAACCATAGCGACCGATGACCCGGTTCTCAAGCCTTGGATACGGCAGCAAATCGAGATTGACCGAGCCCGATTCGTCGAGAAGTGGGGGGAAGGAATCCTTCCCGAGAACCGCGTGGCGGGAGCGTCCGGCGGTCAATAAGTAACTGTGCGATACGGCACGGATCCGGGCAAGCGGTCCGGAGAAGTGGCCTCCCAGGAGAGACCAACCATGTTTGCCTTCGGAATATGCATAGGCAATGAACTGAAGTACGAGAGATATGCGCGCCAAGGAATGGAGGGCGTCATCGAGCCCGGCGACTTGGTGGTCGAGTTGCGCAATCAGCTTTCGATACATGCGGCGTACAACAAGGTTCTCAGCGCTGCGCGGGACCTCACTGGTTTGCAGGCCGTGATCTTGCTCCACGAAGACCTCGAAATCTCCGATCGTCACTTCCGGGAAAAGGTTCTGCTCGCCTTCCAAGACCCCGAAGTTGGTGTGCTAGGGGCGGTCGGAGCCATAAAGGTCACCTCTTTGGCCTGGTGGGAGGGTGAACTGCGAGGCGCTTTGAACGAATCGCGGGGGCGCGTGGAGGGCGATCAAAGGGTTGGCGAGGTCGAGACGGTCGACGGATCGCTCTTGTGCCTATCCCCATGGGTGTCCCGGAACCTGCAATTCGACGAAGGCTACGGGGGCTTCCACGGCTACGACCTCGACCTCTGTTTTTCAGTTCAAGCCAACGGGAAGAAGGTCGTGGTGGACGTCCTCGAGCTATTCCACCACACCAGGGGAGGATACGGGGACGTGGAATCCTTCGCCCGGAACGACGAGTACTTCCGCCGTAAATGGATTCCGGCGGTGGGGCGGCACACCTAGCGCGAGGGGCTAGGGCCGGCTTGAACTCGCGCCTGATGGCTCTCGGCAGAAGGTGCCGGCGTAGCGGCCGAACGGGTCAGGCGGCGCAGGCGCCCGTCGACACTTGAGCGGTCGAATTCTGTGCTGCGACTATCTCCTGGTTGACTGCCGGCATCGCGAGCGCGAAGCCGACATCCGGGTTGGTCGTCGAGCGCGAGAAGACCACGCCGATGACGTTCCCTTTCAGATCGACGAGAGGTCCGCCGGAGTTGCCTGGGCGGACGATGGCGGCGATCTCATAGACCAGCCGGGTGGTGACCCCCTGGTTGTAGATATCGCGCCCTTGGGCCTCGAAGGTGTCCATAACACCGGCCGAGCTAGAGGTGAGGGGCCCACCGCCCGGATACCCCAGCACAACCCCCATCTCCCCCCGGGTCTTCACGGCGGTGTCCACGGTGAGTGGCTGCTCGCTCATCCCGCTCGCCTTCAAGATGGCGATATCGAGTTCGGGATTGAAGAGTACGACCGTGGCCGGGTGTTGACCCGATGAATCGAAGATCGAGATGTTGTGGGTCCCTGCCACGACGTGGGCGTTGGTGACAACCTCGCCCGGGGCGACGACAAATCCCGAGCCCTCTTGGATCTGGCCGCATCCGATGCCCTCGATCTTCACGACACTTCCCGCCACCTTGGAGACCACTGCAGCCACCTGCGCGGCTGAAGGCAGCGGAACCGGACCGGAGATGCTGGGAGGCAGGGTGGCGAACACCGAGGGGAAGCCCTGTGAGCTTATGAAGCTCTCGACCCGGGAGAAGACGGCCGGTGTTGGTGGCATCACCTTCGACAGAGTCTTCACGATCTTCGAGCTTGCAACCTGGGAGGAGAAGCCGGCCAGGGGCAGATTCGCGACGATGGAGCCGATCAGCCAGACGACCAGCAGCGTCGCCACCACTGCGACCACGCTACCGACACCTGAGTCGACTCCACCAAGTTGATACCTGGTCAGCTTGGCGCCAAAACGGTTGCCGACCTGCCGGCCCAGGCCCCCGATCAGCGA
>JAKAOC010000332.1 GCA_021823385.1 Actinomycetes bacterium | reverse complement strand
GCTCTCGGCCGTGGCCGTCTCCTCCGAGCGGGAGCGCTCGGGAGTGATGTCCACGGCGGCGGGCCTGTTGTCGGCCTACCGAATGCCCGAGGTGCTGGCCGAGAGCGCCGCGCCCAACTTCGACGCTGCGGCTTTCGCCTCTTCTTCTGACACGCTTTACGTGGTTGCCCCGTCCACGGTTCAGGACCTGCTCTCCCCGATCGTGGTGGGACTGATCTCCAGCGTGCGCCAGGCCGCCTATGCCCAGGCCAACAAGCGAATCGCCGAGGGCGGCCCGGCCCGGCCGGTTCCCGCGGTCAAGCTGCTCCTCGACGAGATGGCGAACATCGCCCCATTGCACGATCTGGGCGGCATCCTTTCCGAAGGGGCGTCACAGGGTGTCTTGGTATTGGGGGTGCTGCAGGACCTGAGCCAGGCACGCCAGAGGTGGCCCGGTCTGGCGGACGGGATGCTGACCCTCTTTCAGAACACGCTTGTCTTTCCCGGTGTCGGCGATCGCCGTACGCTATCGGAGCTGTCGATGCTCTCCGGCGAGCAGCTGGTGATGCTGCCGGGGTTGGGCACCCGCCGGTCCCTGCTTGCACCCGTACCCCGCTCCCGCTCGGGCCAACTGCGGCCGCTGCTCTCGCCCGGAGACCTCGCCCGGGGGAGTCCGGGCGAGGCGCTTCTGTTCAACGCGCGAAACGGCTTCGCGCGCGTCAGCCTCGGCCGCTCCGGGCCGGACCGCCGGCTCAGCCCGGAAATCGGCCGGAATTGACCCGCCATGGGGGTGTAGCCGGGCATCAGCCGGGAAGTGCGGTCGAGGGGCTTCGCGGACCTTGTGATCGGGGCGTCAGGCCACGTCCTGGGTGGGCTACTTTATCGGTGGGAGGTTGGGCGGAACATGTTGTACGCGTCGCTAGCGGGCTTTCACGCCACCTGGGCGTGGCTGGTGATCGCCGGAAATGCGATGGCCGGAGTTTGGTCTCTGGCCGCCATCCGCTACCCGCAGATGCGCACCCGGTCTTTGTGGTGGTTCACCGTTTTCGCGCAGGCGGCCATCTACGTCCAAGTGGCCACTGGCATCTATCTGGTGGCGGGAGAGCACAAGCGGATGGTCGCCTTCCACCCGTTTTACGGCTTCGTGGCGGTGGTTGCCTCGGGTTTCCTCTTCGCCTACAGGGACAGGATGGCCGGGCGCCTGTACCTGCTCTACGGCCTTGGCGGACTCTTCATCGCCGGCCTGGGAATAAGGGCGTTCATCGTCGCCCAATCCGCGAAGTAGGTCAGTCCAGGTCGGCGAGTTCGATGTTTCGGGTGATAGGGCAGGTCAGGGTGCGGGTCACCCCTTCGATCCGCTGTATCGCGGCAGTCACGCTATCTCCCAGTGAGACCAGGTCGTCTGCATGAACCCGGCAAACTATGTCATAGGGTCCGGTCACCTCGTCGGCGAAGTCGATTCCAGGGGTGTTCCTCAAGTTCTGGGCCACCTCGGAGATGCTTCCTACCTCGGTCTGGATGAGCACGAAAGCGCTAATCAATGCCTGTATTCCCTGTCTAGCTAATGTCCCGACCAATCATAGGGGGGATATCCGCGAGCCGCACGGCGTGGCGTGCCTAGTACCCGAGGCGTAATATCTAGGCAGGTCAGGGAGGTTTACCATGGATCCAGCGCAGAATGCGCCTTACGCGGGTTACATCGGGCGGGAGGAGCACTCGGCCGATTCGATGGCGCCGGAGAGGGCCATCGCCCTTGCCGGCGTGCTCGGCCGCGAACCCACGGGAGGCGAGCTGGCGGACCTTCCGGCGCTTTGGCACTGGGTCTATTTTCTTCGCCCCTACCGGCCTGCGGATCTCGGCCCCGATGGCCACCTTCGCCGTGGCGATGCCAGCGTGGTGCCGCCGGTGCCCGTCCGACGCCGCATGTATGCCGGAGGCAGCGTGAAGCTTTTGGCTCCACTGGCCACGGGGGTTCCTGCGGAGAAGACCACGATATGCACCAAGGTGGAGCCGAAGGCCGGACGCTCGGGAGATCTGGTCTTCGTCACACTCGAACATCGCATCAGCCAGCGGGGAGAGCTTTGCCGGGTCGAGGAGCAGTCGCTGGTCTTCTTCGATCCGCCTCCGGCCACCTATCGGCCGTTCGAGCTGCCTGCCCTGGACGGGGAGGCGGGCTCGCTCTCTTTCGAGGAGGTTGAAGCCGCCGAGGCGGGCGGCTTTATCCGGCGGGGCAAGCTTCGGGCCATGTCTCCGATGCTCTTCACCTACTCGGCGTTAACCGGCAACCCGCACAAGATTCACTACGACCGTGCTTACTGCCAGTCCTTCGAGGGATACCCGGGTTTGGTGGTGCATGGGCCACTGCTGGCCTCGGCGGCGCTGGAGTCGGTGCTAGGGGCGGGCTTGGCCAAGGTGAGCGAGTTCGACTTCCGCGCCCGCTCGCCCATCTTCGAGGGCCAGGAATCCGAGATCAGCGCTCGGCAGCAGGGCAATTCGACCGTGGAGATTGAGATCACCTGCAATGGCGACCTTTGCATGACCGCGTCGGCCACCCTTGCCGGCTGAGGTCGTGCCCGGCGGCGCCTAAATGAGATGCGTATATCCGTCGGGTCGGTAAGGGCGTCCCCGGAGCAGCCGAACGGGGGCATGAGGTTTCGACCTCCCGATGACGATCGGCTCGGGCAGGCCCTCCGCCCGGAAGGCCGCTGCCAGTTCGGTCGGCTTATCGGAGGCGATGATCAGCTGGAAGTCCTCGCCTCCGTAGAGCGCCTCCTCCTCCGTCGCACCCTCGAAGCGCGGAATCTCGCCGAGGTCGGCGCCAACGCCGCTGGCCACGAGCATGTGCTCCAAGTCGGCCAGCAGCCCATCGGAGACATCGATGGCGGCGTGTGCCCCCAGACGTCCGGCCAGCGCACCCGCTGCGAGCTGCGCTCTCGGGCGCAGGTGCGCCTGTTTCGCCGCTTCGGGCAGGTCAGGATCTCCTTGGCGGAGGCCGCGAAGCCCCCGTGCGGAGCCTCCCAGCGGCCCGGTGACCAGGATCGTGTCGCCCGCGACCATCCCGCCTCGGCGAAGCACAGTGGCGCCGGCCTCGAACACCCCAACGGCCGTGACCGAGACATTGAGCTCGCCCGAGCTGGCGAGATCCCCACCGATCAATAGGGCGCCATGGGCGCGTGCTTCTTCGGCCATTCCGACCAAGAGGTCCTCAACGTTCAGCCCCCCTTGGGAGGCGACGGTGGAAAGGTAAAATTTGGGGGTTGCGCCCATGGCCGCGATGTCCGAGGCGTTTACCGCGATCGCTTTCGCGGCAAGGTCGGCGATCGAGTAGTAGGCGAGGTCGAAGTGGACACGCTCTACCAGGGCATCCGCGCAGAGGGCCACCCGCTCCTCGCCGATCGCCACCACGGCGGCATCGTCACCCAGCCCGACGATCAGGTCGCTTCCACCGCTTCCAGTGCGCTCGAAGAAGCGCGCCAGGACTTCGAATTCGGAATGCCCCGTTTCAAGCGGAGCGTGTTGAAAAGGCATCTCGTATTTTTCTTTTCCAGTGGAGCGCGATAGAAAGTAACCAATCGTAAATTATTGTTCACACATCTGTAACTTCGGCTCGTCCTTCCCCCGAGAGGATTATCGATGACATTCCCAACCAAAAACAAGAAGCTGCTCGACTGGGTTAACGAAACCGCCGCGCTTTGCGAGCCTGCGGAAGTCTACTTCTGCGACGGCTCGGAAGAGGAGTTCGACCGCCTGGCCGGGCAGTTGGTGGAGAGGGGTGCCTTCAAGCGTCTTTCCGACGCGAAGCGGCCCAACAGCTATTGGGCTCACTCCGATCCCAAGGATGTCGCCCGGGTCGAGGACCGCACTTTCATCTGCTCGATACGCGAGGAGGATGCCGGCCCGACGAACAACTGGAGCGACCCGGCGGAGATGAAGTCGAAGATGACGGACCTCTACCGCGGGAGCATGCGCGGGCGCACCATGTACGTGATCCCCTTCATGATGGGGCC
>JAKAOC010000331.1 GCA_021823385.1 Actinomycetes bacterium | reverse complement strand
GGCGCCGTCCACTCCGTGGTCTTCGGCGGCTTCTCCGCCGATGCGCTCAGGGACCGCATCAACGACTCCGAGGCCAAGGTTCTGATCACCTGCGACGAATCCTGGCGAAATGGCGGCCGGGTCGCGCTGAAGCAGTACGCGGACAGCGCACTTGGTGAGACTCCTTCGATCGAGAAGGTCGTCGTGGTTCAACGCACCGGCGCGGACATCCCCATGGCCGAAGGCCGCGACATCTACTACCACGACCTCGTGGACGGGATGTCAAACGAGAAGGTGGCCACCGAGACCGACTCCGAGGACCCTCTCTACATCCTCTACACCTCCGGAACCACGGCCAAGCCCAAGGGAATCCTGCACACCACCGGTGGATACCTGGTCGGTGCTTCCTTCACCCACCGCAACGTCTTCGACATCAAGGACGACGACGTCTGGTGGTGCACGGCCGACATCGGCTGGGTGACCGGCCACTCCTACATCGTCTACGGTCCGCTCGCAAACGGAGCGACGGGGGTGCTGTACGAAGGCGTTCCCAACTTCCCCGACAAGGATCGCTTCTGGCGGATCGTCGAGAAGTACAAGGTGACCCAGTTCTACACCGCTCCCACCACTATCAGGACCTTCATGAAGTGGGGCACCGAATTCCCGGAGCGCTGTGACCTCTCCAGCCTGAAGCTGATCGGAACCGTTGGCGAGCCGATCAACCCAGAAGCTTGGATCTGGTACAACAAGTACATCGGACGGGAAAACTGCCCCATCGTGGACACCTGGTGGCAGACCGAAACCGGCCACATCATGATCTCGCCCCTGCCGGGATTGACCACCACCAAGCCGGGCTCGGCCACCAGGCCTCTCCCCGGCATCGGCGCAGACGTCGTGGACGACGATGGCAACTCGGTACCGCTCGGGGGCGGAGGGTATCTCACCCTCACCCACCCGTGGCCGGGCATGCTCCGCACCATCTACGGCGATCCCAACCGATACGTGGACGTCTATTGGAGCCGCTTCTCCAAGCCCGCCGAGAACAAGTGGGTCTATTTCGCAGGTGACGGCGCCAAGCGCGACGAGGACGGCTACATCTGGCTTCTGGGGCGCGTGGACGACGTGATGAACGTCTCGGGCCACCGCATCTCGACCCTCGAGGTGGAGTCCGCCCTGGTCGACCACCCCTCGGTGGCCGAAGCAGCGGTGGTTGGCCGCATGGATGCCACCACCGGGCAGGCGATAGCCGCCTTCGTGACCTTGAAGGGCCACGTCGTGGGCGACGACTCCCTCTTGGGAGAGCTGCGCGAGCACGTGGCGGTAAAGATCGGCAAGATCGCCCGCCCCGCCTCCATCGTCTTCACCGACGAGCTGCCCAAGACCCGCTCGGGCAAGATCATGCGCCGTCTTCTACGCGACATCTCCGAGAAGCGTCAGCTCGGCGACGTCACCACGCTCGCCAATGCCGACGTGGTCAAGGAGATCGCCGAGAAGGCCCAAATGGCCTCCTCCCGAGAAAACTCTCAGGAATAGCGGATCCGCGTTGAATCGGACTCGAAAGCTGAGCCCGGTGGCCGACATGGAACCATCTACACAGGTGTTCGGACCGGCGGGCGCACCATTCCAGGTGCGTTCCGTCGCGAGTCCGAATGCGGAGCCGGGAGCTTGCGCCTTCGGCTTCGAAACGGCCCTTGCGGGCAATGCGGCGGCCATTGGGGCCATCGCGGGATCCGCGAGCCGCGGCTACGGCCGTGACGCTTCACCTTCCAGGCACGCGCCGGTTAGCGCCGCGCGCCTGGACAACCGGTTCGCCGGTCAGGGCGGAGCGGGGCCGACGGGGGATAATCATTGTCAGAAAGGACAAGTCCCATATGGCAGAAAATACGCCTACGGTTGCGGATCCTGGCCCACTAGGGCTAGCCGCATTCGCAACGACCACTTTCGTCCTTAGTCTCGTAAACGCTGGCCTCGTAAACGCGGGCGACATCGTTGTAGTACTGCCGATAGCTCTAATGTTCGGGGGAGTTGCACAGCTGCTCGCAGGCATGTGGGAGTTCAAGCGCAACAACACCTTCGGTGCCGTCGCGTTCACCTCATACGGCGCGTTCTGGATCTCCTTCTACTTCTTGGCAACCAAGTTCCTGAAGGGGGCCCCCGCCGACGCGGTTGGGGTCTTCCTGCTCGCGTGGACCATCTTCACCCTGTACATGGTGATCGGCTCCTTTGCCACCAACGGCGCCCTCGCTACCCTCTTCGTCGTGCTCGAGGTGACCTTCATCATCCTGACCTGGGGTGCTTTCGCAGGCAGCGCCGGCATCACCAAGATCGGTGGATACCTGGGGATAATCGTTGCAATCCTGGCCTGGTATGTCTCCATGGCCGGAGTGATCAACACCACCTACGGAAAGACGATCTTCCCGACCTTCCCGTTCAGCAAGTAACCGTCTAAGGCCCAGAGTGCCCCGCCAACCCTCCGGCTTCCGGCCGGATCGGGAGGCGGGGCCTCTTCATTCCCCGCCGGCGGCGCCATCCACCAGCGAGCAGAGGGGGTCCCCCGCCAAAGCGGCGCCCATCGCCGCCATATCCTGCGCTCCAGGGGCGCCACTGGCGCCGCGCCCCAGCCAGGCCCGGGCCGCAGCGGCCGCCGCAGCGTAGTTGCCCAGCGCATCCAGCTCCGCCAGCTTGCCGAGAAGCTCGACCACGAGCTGGCCTTGCCCCTCGAGAAAGCCGCGCACCATCCTCTCGGCTACCGAGACCGCCTCGCGCTGGGCACGCGGATCGAAATCAGGCGCGCTCACGGGAGCCTCCTCATCTCTATGAGCCAGGCGGCCAGCTCCTCCATGGCCTCGACCACGCTCTCGTCCTCCGGCACGGTTCCGCCTTCGAGCCAGCTCCGGTAGCCGGCCGCCAGATCATGGGGCACCCCTGGCGCGCCGATGTCGTCGAAACCGGCCTCGGCAAGGACGGCGGCTATCGCTTCGAAACGGTGGCCGGCGCTTCCGCCGCCTCCCAGGGCATTTCCCAGGAGCACGGCCTGGGCCTTGGAGAGGCGCTCAGGCGGCATCGGCGGCCGAGCCAATGGCCTGATGGCGGCGGAGCTCCTCGGGGCTGACAGCCTCCTCGTCGAGGAGCAGGGCGATGGCCGAGTGCACCAACCGACCCTCGACGGTCAGCACCGCCCTCCCGTCCTCGGTAAGGCGATAGAGCCCATCGGGAATCGCCTCCAGGTCCAGGGCCGCCGCCGGAACCCCCAGGCTGGTTCTCAGGGCCAGGCTGAGGCCCTCGAAGACCAGCTGGCTCTCGGTCAGGGTCTCACTTCCGGCCGTCGCCTCCCCCCTTGCCGACAGGGCCTTGCCCCACCGGTAGGAGTCGCGCACGTTCCAGCTGCGCACCCCGGAGAGAAAGCTGTGCGCACTCGGCCCCACCCCCAGGTACTCGCCCTGCATCCAGTAGCGCCAGTTGTGAGCCGAGCGCTGGCCGGGGCGCGCAAAGTTGGATATCTCGTAGCACTCGAAGCCGGCACGTCCGAGCAGGCGGTCGAGAGAGAGGTAGAAATCGACTGCGGCGTCCTCGTCCGGGAAGAGCTCGGGATGCTCCGAGAGCGGCGTTCCCGGCTCGACGATCAGCCCGTAGGCCGAGATGTGTCCAGGCTGGCCCCCTTTGCTCACCAGGCCTTCCACCTCCTCGAGCATGCGGGCCGGCTCACCCCCGCCCACCCCGAAGATGAAGTCGGTGGAAAAGCGCATTCCCGCCTGGCCGAGGAGGGCGATGGCCTGCTCGGCCTCCGCTGCGCGGTGATGCCGCCCCAGAAGAGCGAGCTCCCGATCCGAGAGAGACTGCACGCCGAGCGAGACACGGTTGATGCCGACTTCGCGATAGACGGAGGGATCTGCTGCCAGCGACTCCGGGTTGGCCTCGATGGTCACCTCTCCCGCCTCCGCCACCACCGGCGCCAGTATCCGCTCGAGCTGTGCCGGCGAGAGAAGTGAAGGGGTTCCCCCGCCCAGGTAGACG
>JAKAOC010000330.1 GCA_021823385.1 Actinomycetes bacterium | reverse complement strand
GCGCCGCCCGCTACGAGGTCGGCGCCTTATTCGTGGTCCTTTGCAATCACAGCTACTCGATCATGGACCGCCTCCACGAGCGGGCCGCGGAGGGTGGTGCGCCTCCATGGCCGGGCTTCGAAGAGGTTGATATCGCCGGAATCGCCTCCGCGCTGGGATGCAAAAGCATCGAGGTCGCGACGGTCGCCGAGCTTCGGCGGGCCCTCGATTCGCTTCCCGCGAACCTCGCTGAAATGGCGGCGCCCACCGTGATAGCCGTCGAGACCGCCTGCGAGCCGGTCCTGGTCGTGTGATCGCGGCGGGGTTTGCCAACCAGCGCAACCCACGCCGCGATCTGAAGAAACGATCCATTCGGACTGTCAGCTCTTATCCACACCATTCCGGCGAACGCGGGCCAACGACGGCCGCATTCGAGGCGGAAGCAGCAGCATCAGGCCGGCAAGGCCGGCAACCAGGGACAGAACACGCCATCCGTTGGCGCCCCACGGCATTCCGGTATTGGTGGCCGGCACCGTCACGGTCGCCGACTCTTGAGCTGGCCCGGCCGTAGAGGCGCCTGCAGCCGCCGGCGGAGCCGTCGTTGTCGTGACAGGGCCCGCGGTCGTGCTGGTCGTGCTGGAGGTGGTCGAAGAAGGTGTGGTCGTGGTAGCAGCGCTGGTGGACGTCGTGGTGCTTTGCGGGTAGACCACGTTGCCGGTCAGCTGCATGCTGTCGAGCGGAAGCCACTGCCCCTTGGGGGTAACCCAAATCCATGCGCCTTCATCGCCTTCACCGCCGGAAGAGCCGCCCTCATCGCCGGCCGATGCGGCTTGAGTCGTCGTCGGCGCCACCGTCGTGGTCGGTCCGGCTTCGGTCGTGGAGGTCACCGTAGTGGCTGCGGCCACCGTCGTGGTCGGTCCGGCTTCGGTCGTGGAGGTCACCGTAGTGGCTGCGGCCACCGTCGTGGTGGTGCCCATGTCGCCCGGGGACTCGCCGTGAGAGCGAGCCGGCTGGTAGCGGACTCGATAGATTATTTTGCCATCGGCCAGCTGCCTGACATCGGCCCTGGCGAGCACTGTCGTTCCATCGCCAAGGGTCGCGTATCCGAGGGCGTGCGCGGTCATCGCACCTTCCGGATAGGGCTTCCCGCTCTCGGGGACGTCCCCTGGGCGATGCTGCCAAACCCGGCACCAGTCCTGCGTCGACAAGGAGAAGCCGTTCCCCTGGAACGACATCGAGCCCGAGATATGAGACGCATTGTCGCTGTTGACGTTGAGTGCGAAGGTGGGAGCGCCACCGGATCCGTTCGCGCTGGCTGAGATGCCGAATCCGGCGTCGATCCTGCCACTGCACATCCCACCACCTGAATCCGCCGCCCCGGCGAATCCGACCAGCCGAGGAAGGAACAGCGAGCCGCCGATCAAAGCGGCCCCGGCAAGCAGTGAGATAACCCTTCTTCTCATGGCTCCTCCCTTGCGGTCTCGCCCGAGCCCCGACTCCTGGGAGAGGATCCACGCCCGCTGAATACAGCTGGCAATAGACAAGTTGGGGCAAACAGGACAACACGCCTAGAGCCGTTGTTCCTAATGCGATGTGAGTTTCGCAAACACCTCGCTTCCCTCCGAGCGGGTGGTGCGAGGCCGTCTCGCGGTGACGCCGGCCCGGCAAGAGCTGGAGCGCGCGCCGAGGAGTGGCACAAAGCAACCGCGCCTATCCGCTGCCGGCGCAGTACGGGTCGACGACGCCGCTCCCCGTGGCTCGGACAACTTGCCGAAATTGTGGAACGACTTTTGTGCAGAATCCTCCGCCACGTGAGCGGCGGTCATGGCATCTAGGGGATCAGTAACAAAACTGAACCACCTGCAAGTGTCTCCTTGGCCGACCCGACGCAGGCTGAGAGAGTTGGTACCGGCATTTCGTGGCGGTCGTGACCCCTGAATCCCCTGCGGGGAACGCAATTGCGGGATATGCCCAACTGTTGCTGCGACCGGTGCCAGCACTGCCCACGACGATGGCTTGATCAGAAGCTCGGCCGGCCGCTTGGCCGCAGCTAGTTACCGGACCGCGTCGCCGTGAACTTCGCCGGACTGACACCCGCCACGAAGACCTTCCCACGCAAGAGGAAACGTCACCATGTCCGGTGCGGCAGAACAATTCGCCTTTCAGAAGCTAAGCACGGTGAAGCCGAGGAGGGCGAATTCCTCCACCTCAGCTCCGGCGGCAACCAGTCCGACCGGGCGCTCGCCGACCTCCTTGGTCAGTCCATATTGTTCCACATTGGCCGAACACGCCAGGGGCCGGATCGCTGCTTCGCCAAGGGCGGCCAGTTGCTCGTCCGCCGCCCCGCTCGCCAGCAGCCTCACTCCGGGACCGAAGAACAGGACCCGAACCTCCGCGCCGCGGTTCACTTTCATCCGGGCAGCCATTACCAACCCGGGAAGCGCCCGTGCCGGATCGTCACTCAGGATCAGGAACGCAACCTTTGCAGGGCCGCTCGTCGTCATGTTTCCTCCACGTCTTGTAGTTGATCTTTCGCAGGAGCGGTAGGTCACGTCTGCTCCTGACGGCAAGCGCCACGCAAGACCGTTCGCGCCCGCCGCACGCCACCGCGCATTGGCGCTCCCACGCGAACTCGCCTTGGGCTCCGACCAGGCTACCACCACGTCTGCCAGCGCGTGCAGTAGGGGGTGCGGCACTGCAGGGACGGTCGCGGATCCGGGGGTGTCAGCGCCATGCGTACGGGCGTCGCCGCTACTCAACCGAGCCCAATCCGCTTTGCCCGGCGGCGTCCCGCAGCGACCCTTGACGCCGACAGGAGGGCACGGCATGCGGATTCGCAGTGCTTCATCCAGGGCCAACCGTCGCCAACGTCCCGGAAGCAGCCACGCACCTTGTAGCCAAGCTCATATGAGCCTATTTCTACATGGCCATGGACAGTGGAGTTCGGGCGAATCGAGCGTCACGAATCCATGATCATCCACCCCGGCAGGTTCTCGCAGGCATTCTCACAAACGAGGGTTATTGACTCAGACATCCACTGCAGAGCAGCGTACGGGCATCTTGCATTAGAGATCGTGGCCAGCTCGGAGCCAGCCAAGGTAGTCAGCGATTCCCTCGTCGAGGGTGTATTTGGGCCGGTAGCCGGTATCGGCTTGAAGTCGCCCAAGGTCCATGAACGCATCGACGAGTTGTTCCTGCGAACTTCGCCCGGGTGAGAGCTTGACATTGAACCAGGGTGCGTATCGGCGAATACTCGCCACAACCTCGGCATTCGTGGAGACGCCTCCGCCACCGATGTTGTAGAGGGAGTAGTCCAGAGCGGGAGCGAGGTGTAGGAGTGCAATGGCCCTCGCGCAGTCCTTGACGTAGCAGAGATCTGCGCCGTCCTCGGCAAAGACGTTTGCATAGGCAGTCGAATCGCCCTCGGCCCGTGCCGCAGCGTGGACGAATGCGGGAAGAGCCGAGAAGAGAGATGAGCTTCGTCCGCCTGGCCCCCAGATGCTGCTGGGCCGTACACAGACCACGGGCAGTCCAGATTGGCTGGCTGCGAAATTTGCCAGGACCTCTGAGATCTTCTTCATGGCAGGAATGCCATGACCGGAAGTCATAGGCAAATACATATCTTCATGCCACGGACCTGGTCCAACGCCTCCGTACACGCCGATGGTGCTGACGATGGTCGTACGACGCACCCCCCAGCTATCGGCGGCGTCCAATATATTGCCGAGGCCGAGGAACAGACCCGAGAACTTTAGGGGCACAGCATTTCTCATTGTGCTGACCACCTGGGCCACTGCAGGATCAGCGAGGTGGACAATGCCAGTGATCGAATGACGACGCCCGATCGCTGTGAGTGCTTCGCTGTCCGTGATGTCGAGTGGCTCGACGTTCAACCGCGTGCCAACCTCCGCCCCTAGGAACTCTGGAACTTCACCATTGTGATGTTGCGTCGCTATGCACTCCTCGCCGGCGTCGAGGAGTGCCCTAGTCGTGTGCGAGCCGATGAAGCCCAAGCC
>JAKAOC010000329.1 GCA_021823385.1 Actinomycetes bacterium | reverse complement strand
TCTCTTTGTAATCCAGTTCGTGGTCATCACCAATGGAGCGGGCCGAGTGGCCGAGGTGGGCGCGCGGTTCACCTTGGATGCCATGCCGGGAAAGCAGATGGCGATCGATGCCGACCTGAACGCCGGTCATATCAACGAGGCCGAGGCGAGGCGCCGACGAGAGCGCGTCGCCAAGGAGTCCGACTTTTACGGGGCGATGGACGGCGCGTCAAAGTTCGTAAAGGGTGATGCCATCGCCGCGGTGGTGATCACCATGGTCAATTTGATAGGCGGGTTCATCGTCGGCGTAATGCAGCGCCACCTCCCCATAACCCAGTCGATAGACACCTACAGCCTTCTCTCGGTCGGTGACGGCCTCGTCTCCCAGATCCCGGCACTGCTCATGTCGATCTCCACCGGCCTGATCGTAACCCGCAGCGCCAACGAAGCCGACTTCGGCCTCGACCTGATCAGGCAGCTGAGCAAACAAGCGCGGGCGCTGGAGATGGGCGGAGGCGTGGTCGCCGTCCTCGGCCTTATGCCCGGTTTGCCCAAGCTTCCCTTTTTGGCGGTTGGGCTCACCATCTTCTTCGTGGGGCGAAGAGTCCGCAAGGGTCAAGAGCACTCCGAACAGCAGGCTGCGGATCATGCCGAGACTCGCGAGGTGGTGTCCACCGAGGTTGTGGCAGCCAGGCCGAGCGTCGAGCCTCTCGAGCTGGATCTCTCTCTCGACCTGCTGGAACTTGCCGACCCGGCCGAGGGTGGCGACCTTACGGACAGAATAAGGACGCTAAGGTCCAAGCTTGCCGGGGAGCTGGGAGTGCCTCTCCCCCAGGTGCGCGTGCGCGACGATCTCTCACTTGCAGCCGGCGAATACGCCATCAAGGTCTACGAGGTCGAAGCGGCCAGGGCATCCGCGCCGGCCAACCGGGTTCTCGCTATCGGCGACCGGCTCGAGGGCCTGCCAGGCGAGGCCACCGTTGAGCCGGTCTTTCAAATCCCGGCCAAGTGGATACCGCCCGGATCGAAGCCCCATGCCATCGGCCTGGGCGCGACCGTGGTTGACCGCAGCTCCGTGATCATCACGCACCTCTCCGAGGTGATCAGGCGGCATGCACCGATGCTCGTCGCGCGCCAGCAGGTGAAGGAGATGCTCGATCAGCTCAAGCAGTACTCGCCGGTGGTGGTGGACGAGCTGACCCAGGCCCAGGTCTCCCTTGGCGAACTGCAACAGGTCTTCCGCGACCTCCTGGAAGAAGGTGTGGCGGTTCGCAACCTGCCGACAATCGTGGAAGCCGTCGTGGATCGCTCCCGGGTCTCGCGGGAGCGCGATCACCTGCTCGAGGCCGCCAGGTCTGCGCTCGGGTCGCAGGTCGCCGTTCCGTACGTGGCACAAGGGACACTCTCGGTGATCCAGCTCGACCCGGGTTTGGAGGAGTCGCTGCGCGCGGCTCATCGCCTGGTCGATGGAAGAGGCCTCCTCGTCATCTCGGCCGAGCAGATGGCCGCCATCAAGGCCGAGGTCTCCGAGCTGCGCGAGCGGGGTGCCCGCCTCGGCGTGGACCCTGTTGTCCTTTGCGGTCCGGCCATCCGTGCGGCCCTGCGCCGGGTGCTCTTGGCCAATGGCCTGGACATACCCGTCCTCTCTCACTACGAGGTGCCCCCGAGCGCCCGTGTCATCCAGATAGGAGTGGCTAATGGAATCGCGACAGCTCAAGTTTGACGGGGCCACGGTTGAAGAGGCCCTGGCCAAGGCGCGAGCGGCTTGTGGCGCCTCGGTCCGCGTGGTCTTCGCGCGCAGGCTGGCGCGCAGGCGAGGGATGCTCCCCCTTGGGCCCCGGCAACGCTTCGAGCTTGTGGTCGAAGCGCCAACGCCGGAGGATTTCGAGCCGGAGCGTCTCAGCCTCTTCGCCTCCCAGCTGCGAGAGGCGGTCGCATCGGCGCCGGCCCCGGCGAGGACCGAGGCCCGGACACGCAACGCCATAGCCAGCTATAAAGCCGCCGAGGGCGAATGCGACGGCGTTGCCGGCGCGTCAATCAGAGAACCCGCCGGCGCCATGGCTTGGCCGGAGCCGCATCGCATCATCGGCGCCGGCGCTCGCGTCTACGGCCCCGGCGGCCCGAAACCGCTGGCTATCGAACCGCGCCGGCCGAGCTGGGGCCTTCTGCCGTCGGAAGCCCGGGGGGCCGCAACCACTCCGGGGCCTGCGAACCGAAAAGCTCCGTGCGACGATGAGCTCATTACCGAGACCATCGCAGGCCTGATGGGCCTCGAACCCGAGAGCGGTGGCAGCGCGCGCCCGCAGGCGGCGGTTCCGGCGTCAATGATCCTCGACTTGATCGGCCTTTGCGAGCTTCCACCCCTGGACCGTCCGGTCGCGATCATCCTCACCACCACGACTCCGGATGGGGAGTCGGAATTCGACACATTGGTCGACAGCTTCAACATCCCGATGGACAGCGCCTGGGACCTGCGCAAGGAGAGGCTGCGGGCGACGATGGAGCGCGGCTTCGACCCCGAGCTGTTGCGGAACCATCTCATAGACGGGCTCAGCTTTGCCGCACACGTAGATGCATCCTTGGAGGAGGAATGGAGGTCGCTGTTCGCTCCCACACACCGGGTGCTCGCCGCCCTGCAGGTGTGTGGATCCTGGGATCGTGAGCACTTGGAAAAGGTGGTGTCCCGATCGACGGCACCCGATGTCTTGGCCGTCAACGGGGAAACCGCGCGCTTCAACCTGGAAGGGCTCATGGCGCTGAGGCTTCCTTTTGCGACCTTGAACGGACGGCCTTCGACCCTGGCGGCCTGGCTCCGCATCGCAGTCGAGGCGGCGAACCGGCAATGAGGCCCAAGACGACGCTTCTGCTCGGCGCGATCTGCACCATCCCGTCATGCCTGGATTACAGCCGCGGGTATCTGAGCTTGAGCGACCTTTTTATGCGGGCGACCGTCGCCCTGGTGTTCGCACTTCTGGCCATGCAGCTGCTTGGCCGCCTGGTGGAGTGGGTTCGCATCGAAGAGAGAGGGCTGCGGCAGCGCCACATGGACAAGCCATGATTGCCTCCGTGACCTGGCTGCAAATATTCCCCCTGCAAAGAAGGAGGTGACGCCGTGACCAACCGGCCATACGCCGACCCAGGGGCGCGACACCCCGCCACAAAAAGCCGTGGAGCGCGCCCTAAAGTTTTTTTGCCTCCGGCCGATCGGAGAGGGATGATCTGCGAAGAGCTCCACAAGGTCCTTTCCGAAGTCAACTCCGGCGCCAGAGATCTCGAGTACCGCCTCTCAGTGCTCCTGGCCATGGCGGAGGCGGGTTCCGTCGGCATGATGCCGAGAGCGGCAGGCGAAGTCCTGACTTCGGCCTCGACTCTCGGGACCCGGGAGGAACGCCTCGCCAATGAGGTGCGCGCGCTGGCGGCCCAAATGTGCTCGCCGGAATCCACACGCCTCAGCGCGCTCGCGAGCCTGCTCGGCGAAGATGGCCCGGCAGTCCGCTTCGCCGCGCAAGAGCTGGCCACCACCCTCGAGTCGGTCGAGCACCTGCGCGAGAGCTTGGGGCGCACCTGTTCCGTACGCATCGAACGGCTGCGTGAATCCATGTCCCTGCTCGGCGTGCCGGCGTCCGCCACCTACGGAAACACCGGAAGGCTGACGGGCGGCCTCGCACCGCTCATTGACGAGGCGGTATGAGCGGCTCCTACTCAATAGCACTCTCGGGCCTGAACGCAGCGCAGACCGGACTGGACGTGGTGAGCCAAAACATCGCCAACGCCTCGACGCCCGGCTACCTCGCCGAACAGGTCAACCTGAGCCCCCTCGTTGACCAAGCCTCCCAGGCCGGCGAAGGTGTTCAGGTGACCTCGGTGTCCGCGGTCAGCTCCGAAATCGCGAACAACGCCCTCATCTCCGCCACCGCCGGCCAGGACTACGCCCAGAGCCTGTCGCAGTCTCTGGGCCAGATCCAGTCAACCGTGAACGAGCCCTCGGCCATGGGCATCTCCGAACAGCTGTCCTCCTT
>JAKAOC010000328.1 GCA_021823385.1 Actinomycetes bacterium | reverse complement strand
CCCGGCATTGCAACATGAGCGACTGGAAGAGCTCGATGAGCGCTCTGACCGCGCTCAACGGCATCTCGATTTCCGCCTACGACCAGCTGGTCAGCGCGGAAAGCGCCCTGGAAGTGCACTCGGCCCCGATAATCGCCGCCTTCCGGGACCGCTCGGAAGCCAAAGCCCTGATCCATGAGTTCGACCTGATCCGCTCCTCCGGGCAGGAGCTGGAAACCGCCGAAATGGAGGGCGGCGAGATCCACGAACAACTGCCGCTTTTGAGCCGTGGCGTCAGGTTCGCCATCCGCATCGACGGCCAGCGCTTCATAGACCCGAGCACCTTCACCATCGGCCTGGGCGAGGCGGTGGTGCGCCGGGGTGGGCGCATCCTCACCGGTAAATCCGTGACCTCGATAGGCCGCGAGAAGGGCAGGGTGGCCGTCCACACGTCCGACTCCGAAGTCATCGCGTGCGACGCCGCAGTCCTGGCCACCGGCGCCTGGCTCAACGCGCTGGGCAAGGGTCTCGGCGTCAAGGAGCGGGTGCAGGCGGGTAGGGGATACTCGTTCGTCGTCCCCACCGGCCGTCCGGTGCCCTCCCCCATCTACTTCCCCGGCGTCCGCGTGGCCTGCACGCCAAGCGGGGAGGACGGACTCCGGGTGGCCGGGACGATGGAGTTCCGCGCTCCGGACGCCGCCTTCGACTCCCGGCGGCTGGCGGCGATCATCAGGTCCGCCACCGGCCTGCTGGAGGGCGTCGACTGGAGCGCGCGCCGCCTGGAATGGGTCGGCCCGCGCCCGGTGACCGCCGACGGCCTGCCACTGATCGGCGAGAGCGCCATGCCCGGCGTATACGTCGCGGGCGGGCACGGGATGTGGGGCGTCACCCTCGGACCGGCCACCGGACGCGAGCTTGCCCACCAGATCACCGAAGGCAAGACCCCATCGGTGCTCCTTCCCTTCCTTCCCACGCGCCGCTGAGGCACCCCGAAAAAACGCCTGTAAAGGATGGCCTTGACCGAACACGCACGAACGCAGCCCGACACCCCCGTACTCATCGGGGAGGAGGTGGTGACGCAAATACCCGTGTTGGCCGTGGAGGAGGAAATGGTGGATCTGGCGGCGGTGCCCCGGCTCGCCATCGATTCCCGCATGGCCGAGCCGACCGGCCGCTTCCGCTTCGTGCGTGAAAGCGTCGCCGCCCGCCTCGCCGACGCAGCCGCAAGCCTGCCGGCGGGACTGACGCTGCTGGTCGTCGAAGGCTACCGCTCGCCCCTCCTGCAGCGCCAGATTTTCGAGAAGCACCTCGAAGAGTTGCGCAATATGCACGAACCCATGCCCCCGGAGGAGCTGGCCATCCTGGCCAGCAGATTCGTCGCGCCTCCCACCGGAGTCCCTCCCCACTGCTCCGGAGCGGCGGTCGACCTCACGCTCGCACACGAGGGCGGTCCTGAGCTCGAGATGGGCACCGAGGTGAACGAGGGGCCGGAGGAGAGCGACCGCCGCTGCTACTCGGCCTCCCTCGACATCCCCGAACATTGCAGGCGGAACCGTGGGGTCCTCTTCAAAGCGCTACACGGGCAGGGGCTGGTCAACTATCCCACGGAGTGGTGGCACTGGTCCTTTGGCGACCGCTACTGGGCGCTGCAGACAGGCGCTCCTGCCGCTCTTTACGGACTCGCGGACGGGGACTGGTAGGCGGCTCCATGATCCGCCCGTCGGACGGCAAAAGCTACAGCGGGCGCTGATCCGGGAGGTCAGAATGCCGCGGAGCCGGTGGCGGCGCCGTAGAACGATACAGCCGCCAGGATGACCAGCACGACCGCGGTCACAACCCTTACGACCCTGACGGGCACCTTGGCCAGGCGTGAGCCCGCCGTCGCCGCCAGCGCCGCAACCAAGACCAGTGCGGCCAGGGCGCCCACGCCCACAGACAGGGGGTCGCGGTAGCGGGCCGCCATGGTGGCGGTCAGCACCTGGGTGAGGTCTCCCCACTCGGCGATGAATATCACGCCGAAGGCGGTGGCCATAGTACGGCCATGACCGGCCCCGGCGGCAGCCCGCTCGCCTTCCTCTTCCTCTTCGGTGCCGCTCTCGCGCAGCGAAATGGCGGCTCCCACCAGGAAGAGCAGGCCCGCCAGCAGATCGACGAGCCGGTGGGGAACGAGTGAGATGGCGCCGCCAATGGCAACAGCTATGGCGACATGCACCGCGAAGCCCGCCGAAGCGCCGGCCCACACCGCGGCGGGCTTCCCTTTGCTGGCCAGCACCAAGCTGGCGAACATGGTCTTATCGGGAAGCTCGCCCAGGAAGATCACCGGGAAGACCGCCGCCACAATCGCCAGGTTCATCGATGGCCTCCGGCCACGGCGCGCAAGAGCGGGTCCTCAAGTATGGATGCGCAGACCCATCTCGAAGTCGTTGCCGACCAGCGGGTGGTGCGGATAGATCTGGATCAGGTACCCGAAGGTCCCCCCCACCTTGCACTCGAACTCCACGCTGTAGAGATGCACCTCGCGCCCCTCTGCGCCGCCGCCCGTCTCGAACTCGGGCTCGGCTCGATAGGACCCGTTGTAGGAGGCCCGGGCCACCTCGTAGGAGGCGAACTCGTTGGTCCCGGGCCGCACCGGCCCGTAAAGAGCCTCCACGGCCAGGTCGCCCACCCCGAGCCCCGCCGCCGAGACCTCGACGTGCAGACGCCGTGTCTCATACGGCTGGCCCCCGGGTGCCTCGTCAGCCGCCGGAGAGGGAACGACGTCCACTTCGAAGGAGTAGATGTGCACGTCCTCCCAGCAAGCGCAAACGCGCTGCTTCCAGGCGGTCAACTCGCGCAGCCCGGCGTAGTCCTCGACAAAGAGCGCCTGGGCCCGGCGGGCGGCCGGAACGTAGAACTGCTCCGTGTACTGCTTGACCATGCGCGCGCCCGAGACGTACGGCACCAGGTTCGACATCGAGTACCGCACCATCTCGTACCAGGGGCCACGCGAGCCGAAGGAGTCCTTGGCGAAGTAGAGCGGGACCACCTGCTCCTCGAGGGTCGCCATCAGCGAGGCCGCCTCGAAGGCGTCCACCTCTTCCGGCGAGAGCCCCTCCGGGGCCGAGGTGGGCGTGAAGCCGTTGGAGCCGTCGAAGCACTCCGCCCACCAGCCGTCCAGTATCGAGCAGTTGAGGGTGCCGTTCATGGCCGCCTTCATCCCGGAGGTCCCGGAGGCCTCCAGTGGACGGCGGGGAGTGTTGAGCCAGACGTCGCAGCCCTGGTAGAGCAGGCGCGCCAAGGCGATGTCGTAGTCGGCAAGGAAGACGAAGCGCTCCGAGACCCCGTTCTCACGGGCGAAGTTGACTATCTCGGCGATCAGGGACTTGCCCGGGTCGTCGGCCGGGTGCGCCTTGCCGGCGAAGAGGAAGGCCACCGGGCGGTCCTTGTCGTGAAGGAGCTTCAGCAGCCGCTCCCGCTCCCTCATCAGCAGCGTCGCCCGCTTGTAAGGGGCAAAGCGGCGCGCGAAGCCGATTATCAGGGTGTCCGGGGTGAGCGCGCCCTCGCGGACCACCGCCGCCTCTGAGACGAAGGAGGGCGCCACCGAGCGCCGCCGACCCTCGACCGCCTCGATGAGGCGCAGCTTGGCCGCCCGCTTGACGGTTGCCAGGTCCTCCGTGCCTATGGAGAGCAGGCGCTCGTACTCGCGCGCGTCCGCCTCCGGCCAGGAGGCGAGCAGGCTCTTGGAAAGTAGCTCGTCCATCTCCACGCTCACCCAGCTGCGGGCGTGCACGCCATTGGTCACGTGCCCGATAGGCACCTGGGAGGGATCGAGTGCCGGCCATAGCTCCCCGAAGAGCTGGCGGGAGACCCCCTCGTGCTCGCGCGCCACCGCGTTGGCCACTCCGGCCAGGCGAAGGCCGAAATGCGCCATGTTGAACTCCTCGGCATGGGCATCGCCGGCGCCCAGGGCGATGACGTCGTCCAGGGTCAGGCCGACCGAGTCGAGATAATGGCCCAGATGCTCCTGCAGGAGGTCACGCGGG
>JAKAOC010000327.1 GCA_021823385.1 Actinomycetes bacterium | reverse complement strand
TCTTCCACCGGAAGCTGATGACGGATCTTGGAGACGCTGGTGACGTCTCCCCCTTCGGCCTCGAAGACCGGGAACAGCCCGGTCTCCTTGGCCATCCTGGAGAGGCGGATCGTGTCCGACGGCGCCGAACCCCAACCGAGCGGGCATGGGACCAGAACGTGGATGTAGCGAGCGCCGTGGAAGCTCATCGCCTTTTCGACCTTGTATTCGAGATCCCTCAGCTCGGCGACGGTCGCTGTCGCGACATAGGGAATCTCATGGGCCATGGCTATCAAGGGCAGGTTCTTGCCCTTTCCGAAGTCCTCACCTGGATGGGGCCCTACGGCGTCGGTGGTCGCCGTGCGTGCCGCAGGAGGCGTGGCGCCGGAGCGCTGGACTCCGGTGTTCATGTAGGCCTCGTTGTCATAGCAGATGAAGAGCACATCGTCGTTGCGCTCGAACATGCCCGAGAGCGGCCCGAAACCTATGTCGACGGTGCCGCCATCGCCCGCCTGGGCGACCACTCGGATTTCCTGCCTGCCCTTGGCGCGGAGTGCGGCCGCGATGCCCGTGCCCACGGCTGCGGAGTTGCCGAAGAGCGAGTGGATCCAGGGGATCTGCCACGACGTCTCCGGGAACGGAGTCGTAAACACCTCGAGGCAGCCGGTGGCATTCGCTACCACCATCTGGTTGTCGCTTGCCCGCATGGCTGCGTCCAATGCGTAGCGGGCACCAAGCGCCTCGCCGCAACCCTGGCAAGCACGATGGCCCAGGGTGAGTGAGTTGGTGCGGTCTTCGGAGGACTGCACCGAGCGCTGGTCCTCCGAAAGAAGGCGGTTGCCGACAACGAAGCTGCCGGTTTGGTAGAACTTGATCGGTTGGAAGGGCATCAGCGCGCTCCTTGCGGTCCGGAGGTTCCGACGATCTGCGCCGCGCCACCGCCCGCGGCGCTGCTGCGCCGGGCCGTGCCAAGCTCGGTGACCTCATGCCGGAGAAGGGTCTCGTCAAGGTCGAGGAAGGTCTCTTGCCCAAGATCTCCCTTAGCCGCCGCCTCCAGGGTTGACGCGACGGAGCGGCGGGTCACCGGCCTCCCGCCCAGGCCGGAGATGACCGAATGGACCGAGGGTTGGGCACTGCGCAGGGTGGCGGCTATATCGGCAGAGAGCTGGCCTCCGAAGCCCGGGGCATGGGCCCGCTCGAAGACCACAACCTGCCTGGCACCCGCGAACGCATCGCGCAGGGCATCCGCAGGGAAGGGGCGGAAGGCGCGCAGCCCAAGCACGCCAACGCGCACGCCACTATCGCGCAGATCGTCGGCCGCGTCCTTGACGGTGCCGACCGCCGAGCCCATCGCCACCGCGATTATCTCAGCGTCCTCGGTTCGATATTGCGAAAAGAAGCCCGCGGGCCGCCTGCCGAAGATCTCGGCGAACTCTTCGTCGATCCGGCCCATGACCGAAAGTGCTTCCCGCTGGCGAAGGGAGGCCAGGTAGCGCACCTCCGTGAAGGCCTCCGGCCCGACCATCGCGCCGATGGATACCGGATCGGCGGGGTCGAGGTAGGTGCTAGGTGCGTAGGGGGGCAGGAACCTATCGACCTGCTCCTGGGTAGGGAGATCCACCCTTTCCGTGGCGTGGGTCAGGATGAATCCGTCCATGTTGACCATCACCGGAACGGAGAGCTCCTCAGCCAGCCTGTAGGCGTAAATGTGCAAATCCGCGGCATCTTGGTTGGTCTCGGCGAAGAGCTGGATCCAGCCCGCATCCCGTACGGCCATGGCATCGGAGTGATCGTTCCAGATGTTGATGGGCGCGCCGATGGCCCGGTTGGCCAGGGTCATCACGATTGGCAGCTCAAGGCCGGCGGCGTTGTAGACCGCCTCGATCATGAAGAGGAGGCCCTGGCTGGCCGTGGCGGTGTAGGCCCGCGCCCCCGCCGCGGATGCGCCGATCGCCACCGACAGGGCGGCGAACTCCGACTCCACGTTCACGAACTCGCAGTGCTCGAGAGCGCCTGACTTCACGGCGACCGAGAGCGCCTCGACGATATGTGTCTGGGGGCTGATCGGGTAGGCGCAGATCACCTCGGGGCGGCTGAGGGCTACCGCCCTAGCTACGGCCTGTGAGCCTTCTATTTGCTCAAGCATCCCTACTACCTCCGCTCGCGCCGGCCGCATGGTTGGCTCCGCTGTGCGACAGCTCCGTCACCTCTTGGTTTACGAACGCGAAGGCCGCTCGTGCGGCGCGGATGTTGCCCTCGGCCACGATCCCTGAGAACCGATTCGAGATGGCCCTCTCAACGGAACCCAGCGAGACATAGCCTGAGATTCCTGCAAATCCTCCAAGCAGAGCCGCATTTGGAACCGCCCTTCCCACGTGCTCCAGGGCCAGCTCGGTGGCCGGGACCGCCAAGAGCCTGGACTGGTCGAGAACCGCTGTCACGTGCCCAATGCCGAGTTCGGCGACCGTCTTGCCGGTGTTTATGAGCACGTACGTTTCAGGGCCGATACCAGCAAAGATGTCGGCCTGATGCACCAGCGTGACATCCTGAACCAGGAGCGCGTCCGGATTGGCAATCGGTTCGCGCGCGCGAATTTCGGAGTCGTCCATTCTGCAGAAGGAGACGACCGGAGCGCCCATTCGCTCAGATCCGAAGCTCGGGAAGGCCTGTGCGTACTTGCCTTCAAAGAAGGCCGCCATGGCCAGCATCTCGGCGGCGGTGACGACGCCCTGGCCACCGCGGCCGTGAATTCTTACTTGGAACATCGATCCTCCGCTCTAGGGCGATCGGCCCGGTCGAATCGGGGGTCTCGCCCAGGAAGCACGGCCTAGGGCACGCGACTCATGCTAGCACCGGCACAAAGGACGCAGAAATGGTGCGGTCGCCGCACCAGCCTGCGCTTTTAATAGCTGCCCGCATTATGCAAAGGCCCCTCGCGGGCGATCCGCAAGGGGCCTTTGCCTGACCGAGTTGCGCCAGCTCAGGGCATCTGCATGCTGAACGACGCGCCTTTCGCGAGACTGGAGATGAGTCCGGTCACGATCGGGGTTCCGAGACCCGTCGGGAGGTCGTATCCCTTTCCGGCGCTGTAGCCCACGCCGTTCGCGGGGTCGTTGTTCTCACCGACCGTAATGTCGTGGAAGTCGGCCGCGTAGGTCTTGGGATTTGATGCCAGCTTGTAAAGGGTCGGCGCGAAGAGTCCAACTGCGCTTCCCCTTGCCTGATTGATGTCAGCGGTGATCGCCGCCCAACTGGGCGATGCTTCGCTGGTGCCGCCGAAGAAGTAGAAGTTGTTGTTGGCGGCGCCAAGGAAGCCCAGGTAGATCATCGTTGCGGTGTAGACCGAGGCATTGAAGGCGACATCGGAGGTGGTGCGCATCGGTCCTTGCTGATATGAGGGGGCCGCGAAGACAGTGCTTGGCGCGCCACCCGTTGCGCCGAAGGGGCCGTATTGGCAGCCGAAGGGGCAGGTGGAGGGGTTGAAATCCGCCCAGGTGTACTCGGACGAGTAGGTGCCGGCCTTGGTTCCGCTCAGCCGTGCGTTGGTGTCGCCCTTCACGAAGAGGTCGGTGCCGCCTGCCGCGGTGACATAAGGATCGGATGCCGGATAGAGCGCATTCGCATACGAGTATCCGTTGCCCGCTCCCGAATCACCCGAGGAGGCGAAGACGCTGATGTTTTCCTTGGCGGCCTGCTGGTAGATTGCATGCGCTTGCTGAAGCTGAAGGTTGTTGCCGCCGCCGGCAATGGCAGCTTCGGGCGCACCGTAGCTTTCAGTGATGACCTGACCGAGGTGGTTGTTCACCGCATAGGCCTGCGCATTGTTCAGGGCGTTGCCGTCGTTGCTCGACGCCACCACCAGGTCGATGGTCGCCCCGGGGGCAAGGGAGTGCACAGTTTGAACGTCGAGGCTCGTCTCCTCCGCCCAGCCGACCTCGTTGGCGCTGTTGGGATTGAAGGTGGGCTTTCCGCCGGGATAGAAGACGTTGAGGTTGGCCTTCGGGAGGCCGAAAGTGTTGTCG
>JAKAOC010000326.1 GCA_021823385.1 Actinomycetes bacterium | reverse complement strand
CGGAGACCTGCATCTCCACGTCTTTGAGAAGCGCGAGCGGGAGCATCGTGTGAGCCCCCTCGTGAGCCCCCCTTCCCGCCATCGCAGCGGATTCGTCCACGGCCTCGCCCATCCTCTACTCCTTCACGATCATTGCGGCTACGCGCTTGCCGATCCTCGTCGGCCGCGCCTTGTGGAGGACTACGCCTCCAACTCTCAGCTCGATCGGCTCGCTCTTTCGATGGCCCAGCGAGAGCACGGCTCCCGGCTCGATGGCCATGACCTCGCCATATGAGAGGCTGGTGCTCTTGAAGCGGGCCTCGATCGAAACGGGGACCTCCAGCAAGCGGGCGCGCACCGATTCGCGGAAGTCACGCGAGTCCGCCACCCCCGCCCCTTCGCTTCGCACGCTGAAGCTTTCGAGGAGCGGAATCAGCATGGTGAAGGGGAACGCGAAGCTGAGCTGGAAGCTTTCTGCAATGTCACCGATCGCAACATCGAAAGTCGCGTGGAGGTACATTTCAATGCCGGGCAGCCGCTGCACGATTTGGCGCGATTGCTCTACGGCCTGCCAGTCGGCACGCAGCTCGGTCGCGTGTGAAAACGCCACGGCCAGCCTGGCCAGCAGCTCGTTGGTGAGATCCTTCAGCAGCACAGCCTCGATCTCGGTGAGGCTCGAGCGGCTGGGAATTCGATGCCCGTTACCACCCAGCTTCAGCTCGACCATCAGAAGGGCCATGGGGACCGGCATGATCATGACCCCACGGGAGGGGAGGGGCGGCAGCGAGAAGACCACTGGGCTGTAGTTCTCGGGATGTGCCAGCGACTCCCATGGATTCTGAACGGTCTCGCGCAGGTCGACCTTGCAGTTCTGCCTGAGGCTTCCGGTCAACGTGCTTGCGGCAGGCTTGCAGTAGCTCTCGAGCAACAGCTCGATGGAGCGCAAGTAGGCGCGCTCGAGCGTCTTTTGGCGCCTGAAGTCGAACTTCTCGGAGTCGGAGGCAGGGGGCGGCGTATTCACGCGGAGAGTATCGACCGGCGGACCCGCCACTTTAGGGAACTCACGGCCGTTATGGAATTTCGTCGACCCTGTGCGCCCCATGCACGATGAATCGGCCGGCATGAGGCGCCAGGATGGGCAGCCGCGGTAGCCGGCCGCCAGGCGCCGCATTCGGCAGGCGCATAGCCGGCTGCGGACCTGGCGCGGCAAGGCGGCGGCCGACAGACACGATATCAGAGTTTTCATAACGAAAATATCAAGAAGTCCTAAAGGTATCCCTCTGCTACTCGATACCTGCATCATGAAAAACCGGGCCAACAGGCGCCGGAGCAGCTCCGCCAGCGCGCTGCGTCAGCCACTCGAGCGCGCTCTCAACGTGATGATGCCTGCCGGCACGTTTCTATCTGTCCCTGCTTCCCCGACGAGCAGAAAGGCTCGCGCCGGCACGCTTGGTTAGATCTGCGGTCAAGAGCACAACCCCCTCTCCTCTCCCACGAACACCCCTCCGCATGCGGAGGGGTGTTCGTGTTCATCCGCCCTTGGCCGGCTTCCTGCACCGGTCCTGGGCCAACCCCGGGGGGGCCGTGTGGGAGAACGCGACCAAAGCGCCCGATGTGGCAGATGTAGGCTGGTCCGATGTAGGCGGCCCCTGTTGCCGTCAGCCCTGAATCAAGGAGGACTGGTGCTCGTACTGACGAGGAGGGTGGGGCAATCCATTGTGATCGGCGACGATATCGTCGTCACCGTCCTCGAAGTCCGGGGAGAGCAGGTTCGTATCGGCGTCGAGGCGCCTCGCACGGTCGAGGTCATGAGGTCGGAGATTTACAGGGCCGTCGAGGAGGCAAATCATGCCGCGGCCCAATCGGCGGCCGGGATCCCTCTCGTGACTCCGAAAGCGGACGGTCAAACTCAAGCCGAGGACTGATCCCTCGCGCGTGCGGGGTCGTAAACCGGCACCTTGATCTCGACCTCGAGTTGGGCGGAGTCAGCGCCCGGTTGCACCACCTGGCAGCCACGTAAGCTTGCGAGGTTGATCACGATCGGAGCGGCGAGATTCGCCGTTGGCGGGGTGTCTTCGCCGTGCAGGGTAATGACCACCAGCACGAGGACATTCTCGGTGGACTCCAGGCCCATCACGGCTTGGCTGGCGTCGTCGATCTCGACGTCGAAGGCGGGCGCGATCGCTGCGGGCTGGGCGACAACGAATACGGGATGCTCCATTCCGGCTGCTTTGAGGGCCAGGTATGGGCCGAACTCGGGGCCAAGCGGAAGAAGCTGGAAGGCCCGAACCTCGGTGAAGCCAGGTAGGCCGACGGGGAAGTCGAAGATCGGACCCGCGGCGCCAACGGCCGCCTCTTCTAGCGGCTCGATCGTGGCCGTGGCCTGCTTCCGCTCTATGTCCTCGGGCATTGAGATCCTTCCTATAACGGTCTTGGGTCAGATGTACTTGGCGAGCGTGGGCTGCACGGCCGTGGCCGCCACTTGCATGGCGACCTGATAGTTGTTCATCGCCTGGGCGTATTCGCCGGCGACTTGTGCGACGTTGACGTTCTGGAGGGCGCCGTACTGCGCCTGCAGGTCCTGAAGCGTCTGGGTCGATTGGTTCTGCATGTATTGGAGCTGGCGCACCATCTCGCCTTGGCTGGCGGCGGAGGATAGGGCGCCCTGCATTGAGTTGTCGAAAGCTGCCAGGTCGCTGCTGTAAACCTTGGAGTAGTTGCCGGCCTTCAAGTCGGAGATGGCTGTTTGCAGGCTGGCAAAGACATTGTTTGCCGCGCCCGACTGCCCAAACGGCGCCGTTACCGCAACCGCGGATTGAAACGCCGGCGCCACGGTCCGGGTGATCGACGATTGAGACCCCAAGTAGTTGCCTGCCGAGTCGTAGGCGGATGCGGATCCCGAAGTGCCGGCAAATATCGCTTGGCCCATGTAGGTGGTGTTGGCCAGCCCCAAGAGGCCCTGGTACGCGGATTGAAGCGATTGAACGAGCCCTGCGGCCGAGGCGGCGGTGATTCCTGCTCCGCCGGCGGCCACGAAAACGGTCCTGGCCTGCTGCATTGCCGAGACCGCGGAGTTGAGGGTCGAGTCCGCCATCTTGGCCACGATCAGCCCGTCATTCGAGTTCGCCAGGTATTGGCTGAACCGGTCCATCTGGGCCGAGATGCCGAGTGACTGCACCACTGCCGCGGGATCCTGGGATGGCATGGTGTAGTTCATCCCCGAGGAGAGCTGCTGCTCCAGCGCTGCGATGCCCGATTGCTGCGCCTCGAGGCTCGAAGTGAGCATTGCGGAGATCGAGGATTGGGTGACCGCTAATCCCATCGCTATACCGCCTGCATGAGTGATTGGATGCTTGCCGAGATGGTGGAGATGACCTTGGCGGCGGCCTGGTACCCCTGCTGGTAGTTGAGCATGTTGACCAGCTGGCTGTTGGTCGAGACACCGGAGATCGATTGAAAGCTTTGATACGCCGACTCATAGGTTGCTTCGCTCGAGGTGGCCAGGTTCCGCGCGGACTGGACATCTAGGCCCAGGGTCCCGACCCACGACGAGTACATCGCGTCCACTCCGTTGGAGAGCGTCCCCATCTCTGCCAGAGTCTGGGCGTTGGTGCCATCGTTTGGCCCGGTGGGCGGATTTCCCGCTGCCGCTATTTCGTAAGGGTTCGCCACGACCGATGAACTGATGCCCAGGTTCGCCGCGATCGGCGTGCCGCTTCCGCCGAAGACGAAAAGTGGCACTCCGGGAGTCGCACCGGTCGATCCCTGGTTGTAGTAGCTGCCTGCGGTCAGCTGGGAGTTCACCTGCTTGGAGAGTTGAGCCGCCTGCTGGTCGAGGGCGGTGGAGTAAGCGGGCAAGTAGCCGTTTGTGACTTGCAGCAGTCCACCGATGCTGCCCGAGGCAACTTGGGCCGGGCTTCCCGATCCCACGGCTACGACTTGCACGGGGGTTGCGGAGGGAATTGGCGGTGCGGTGGGGGCGCTGAGGCCGAGCTTCGTGGCAACAGTCCCTTGCACCAGCATGGTTCCGCCGGCGAGCAG
>JAKAOC010000325.1 GCA_021823385.1 Actinomycetes bacterium | reverse complement strand
CCGGCGGCAGGGCCCAGGTCGTACGCCGCCAGGAAGACGGCACCTGGCTGCGCCTGCTCGACCTACCCGAGATCGTCTCCCCGCCAAGTGAGCGTGCCGGCGCGTAACCGCAGGGTGACGACCGGGTGCTCCGCGCGCCGCATGCTCGACCCCGTCCCCGAACCATGAGCGGCGGACGGAACCTCAAGACGGGCACACGCCACCGGCATCCTCGGCGTCGCCGAAGGCGAACGGAGACGGTGCGTCAACGAGTGCCGACGTACCCGCAGGTGTGAAGCCTTCTTGCGCCCAGAGGGAGTGAACGTCGCTCGTCTGCCTGGCCGGGGCGGGCGGCCGCTTAGCAACGGCCGGGTTGGCGTTAGAGGCGAGCTCGAGGCTCCGCCCTGGGGGGAGTGAGCGCCAGATCGCCCGGACTCTTCGGGGTGAGATGTCCAGACGGGGCCCCCAACTCGAGGACGCTTATCTCGGAATGGACGGCCCACGTAACAGCCGGAGAGCGCGTAGTAGTGCGCGCGGAGTCGCTCGAGACCTGATCGGGAACTCGACCTAGCGACGGATAGCGAATCCGATCAAGGCGGCGAACTCGCCCCTATCTGCGCTGCGCAAGGCGTCCAGGTACTCGTCTCGGAGTTCCGAGGTCTCCGAGGGTACGCCGCCGCCCCAAGTAAGGCCGGACTCGCCAAGGTCGGCCAGGAGCAGCTCAGCCGCATAGCGCGAGTGCCTTCCGTTTCCATTTGGGAACGGGTGGATCCAGACGAGGCGGTGATGGTAGCGCACGGCCAGCTCGATAAACGGGTAGGCGGTGTTGATCCCGTCGCCGATCTGGGTCAGCACGTCACCGCGGAGATCCCGCAGCTTTACGGCAATTTGGTGAGGGTCAACGCCAATGTTTGTCTCCCTGCGCCTGAGGGTGCCGGCCCAACTCCAAACCTCCCCGAACATCTCATAATGCAGCTCGCGGAGGCCCGACTCGTCCAAGTACCAGAAGAGGCTCCTACTCCGGGTGCGTCGCAGCTTGGCACGTGCGCGCAGGATGTTCTCGCCTTCTGCTCTGTTCAGGTCTTCCCGCGTCGAGACCCAGCCCGGAAGAAGGCCGTCGAGTTCCTCGTCCTCAAGCGGCGTGGCGCCTTCGGGCTCCGGGCCGAAGGACGGGATCACTTCTGCGCGGACTTCTCGAGCATCCCCGAACCTGCCATCGCCGACAGCGTTGCAAAGAGGATCTGTTGATGTTTCCAGAGCTTCCTGGTGTCGATCAGCGCCTGCACTTGCTCGTCGACTACGTCGGGGTCCAGGTATGTGCCCTGGGCTTCCAGGCTCATCGACCGCTCGGTGGCGGCCACTTGTTGGGCGATCTGGCTCATGGCCTGCCTCTCGACAGTTGTTGCCAGACTGGTTCTGGGCACCAACGCATAAACGAGCTCGCAATCCATGGCCTCGGCCGCGCGGCTCAAGCGATCCAGGGTGACGCGGCCGTGGGGCTCTGCTCGTTCGAGATCCTGGACCGCTCCTCCGGTAACGCCCATGCGGGCCGCCAGGTCGGCCGCGGACATACCGAGCGCCAGGCGTATGGCTCGCACCCATCCGCTTCGGGGTGGAGCAAGCTTTTCACGGGCTATACCGGCCAGCCTGCGATCCAGTTCTCTTCTAGCAGTTCGGTTCTTGGCAATCGCCATCATCAGCTCCATATTCGATAGCGTTACCTATCAAGTATATGAGTTACATTACAGTAATACTTACCATGTACTCCTGCAACCTCATCGCTATAGCTTCTAACTGGCCTTGTTCGACTGCGCAGGGCATACCGATCCGGCTAGGGTGCGTTCGGTTCGCATTGCAGAGGTGACCGTGGCTCTACACCGGTATTCGATCGCCCTAACGGCGCTCTTGGCCGGGGCGGCCCCTCCTCCGGTAGCTTGCCGACCATAGGTAGCTCGAGCATTGCTGCGCTGAAAAGGGCAGCGGCAATAAAGATGCCGCAGGCCAATCAAGACCCGACGGTGTAGCGGCGAACGGAGGCTTGTAGGGCCGGCGCGTGAGTATGGGCCAGGCGGCAATGCAGTGAGCCGTCAAGTTAGCGGCCAGGGCGGTCAGTAGGTCCAGGCGGAGAGAAGCGCCGACTTGCCGTCGGCCGGCATCGGCGATCGCCCCTGCCGCGCCAGAGTCCGGAAATAGGCCGCCGAGCGGCCGGGGGGAATCTCACCCCCGGCCACTCGGCATCCAGCCTTACGGGTAGTAGGTGCCGGTGTTGGCGACCGAGGGCTGCGACAGCCCGGCCGGCCCGCCCCCAAATAACTTGAGCAGGTTGCCGGTCATCCGGTCCACCGCCGACGCGATGCAGCCGGGAGAGCCCGAGGTGCAGGGGTTCATGGCGGCGATCCAGTTGTTGGTCCCGGACTCAAAGACTCCACCCTTCCCGTTGCGCCCCGTCCAGTAGGTGGTGTCGGCGTACATCCTGACTTGGGAGAAGCCGATCACCACCGGCGAGTGGGCGAGGATCTGGACGCCTGGCGGGTTGGGTCTTGTCGGGTTGTAGCCATCGAAGTCGGAGTAGAGCAGCCCGGGAAGCTGAGATCCCTGCTTGAGGCCGGTGCCCTCGTACAGCCACGAGCCGGGGTCGGTGACCACCAGCGGAAAGCTCCGGTTGTTGTTGTAGCCGTCGTAGGAGTTTCCCACCAGCGTCGAGGCCGGCAGGTTGGCGGGGGGCTGGCCCCACCAGTTCTGGGTCACCCGGGCGTTGTTCACCCCGTAGAGCGGGTCGGCCCGCGGGTCACGGTAGTTGACCATCTCCAGGTTGGGGCCGAGGGGCGAGCGGGCGAGCCGGACCTTGCGGAGGATCGGGCTGGCGCCGAAGAAGGCCAGGTTGACGCCCTGGGCGTGGGCGGCCACCGCGTTCTCGCGCATGCGGAGCGACCACTCCTCGTCGTGGCCCAGGGAGAGAAGGGCCTTGTGGTTGGTGAGCAGCGAGCCGTCGAGCGCGAGGTTGATGTCGGTCCAGTAGGTGACGTCGAGGCCGTGCTTCTCCATGAAGCGGACCAGCGGGTACTCGATGGAGAGGAAGCCGCCGGAGCCGCCCCCGCTTGCGTAGGGGCGATCGAAGGAGACGATCCGGGAGCGGTCGGGGGGCGGGTATCCGGTGAGCCCGTGGGGACCGCCCTGGTAGAGGTCGTAGCCGCCGAAGGAGTTGAAGGCCTGCCAGGTGAAGACCGCATTCATGACCACGTAGGCCGCGTGGCTCGCAGGGTCCCAGACGGTGAGCGGTACATAGCTCTGCTGTCCCTGGTTCCCCACCAGCTTCAGCAGGTAATCACCTTGAACGAAGGCCTTGGTGACGGTGAAGGAGGTGGACATTGTCCACTTGCACTGGACCATGTAGAGCGGGGGCGAGGCCTGGCACCGGCGCTGGACCGCGCCGAAAAGCGGTTTCGACGTCCACACCAGGCGGGCGCCCTTCCCCTGGTAGTAGCCCATCCGGTACGCCTGGACCACGAAACTCTTGGCGGTGGTGGAGACGTAGAGATCGACCCGCTGGCCGTAGGTGGCCTGAGGCCGGTTGCTGTAGCCCATGATCCCATCCCGGGCCTGGGGTCCGGTGATCTTCCAGGCCGTGGTCCCCGGGAGCCGGTTCTCCCTAATCACCCAGGAGGCCTCCACGCCGTAGGGACCCGCAAAATTCCGCGAGCCGCTCGGCACCGGCGCGGCCGTGGCGGCTCTCGCTTTTGCCTCGGCAGGGGCGATCGGCGAGGAGGCGGGCAAAAAGAGCGATACGCCGTAGACGACGAGGCCAACGCCGATGGCAGCCGCCATCAGCTGCCAGCCCTTCCGGCTCTTGCCTGCTGGCATCGGCGTGCCCCTTGAACCTCGGTTCCCGCCAGTATAAGGCGCACCGGCCGGTCTCTCGATTGTGTCCCGAATCTTGTGCAGATTCGTGCGGCACCTAAGGAGTCTGAGCCGATGTTATCGCGCCCGGTCTTGGCAGTGGCTACCTATCCCGACTTTGACACCCCGACGACGGCTTATCGGC
>JAKAOC010000324.1 GCA_021823385.1 Actinomycetes bacterium | reverse complement strand
CCGTAGGATATCCCCTTTCTCGGCGAGCTTGAAATTTTGCGCGGCCCGCAGAAGGCCGGGGCGATGAAACGAGAGGTGCCCGCGCCTTGGAAAAAGCGTCGGACCAGTGATGGATACAGGGAGATGACACATTACCAACCGACAGCACCGTCCTGCGTCGCCCGCCCGGCGTTGAAGCCGGACCCGCACGACAACAGGTATCCGGCATGGGTATTGAATGCGGCCGCTGGCGGCCGTGTGCAGAAACCCGCCCATGATTTCTAATACGAAGGTCGCTGACACGATGAGATTCGACACACTCTTCACTAATGCACTGTTCCGAACCATGGACCCGGCGCGTCCGACCGCGAAGGCGGTTGGCGTGCATGGTGGCCGGATCATCGGGCTGGACGAGGAACTGGTTGGGCTGGAGTTCCGGCAGGTACACGACCTCGCTGGACGCACGGTGGTGCCGGGCTTCCACGACGCGCACCATCACCTCACATTCGTGGGACAGACCCAATTGCAGGTCGACTTGGACCCGAGCACGACCGCTTCGATGGAGGCCCTGCTCGACAAGGTGAGCGCTGCTGCAGCCAAAGCGCCGGAAGGTGCGTGGGTAATCGGAGCCGGCTACGACCAGAACCGCCTCGGAGAGCACCCGACCGCGGAGCTACTCGACATGGTCTCGCACGGGCACCCGGTCTATCTGATCCACAAGTCCCGCCACATGGGCGTCGCGAACACGCGAGCGTTCGCGCTCGGCGGATACCCGGAGCGCAGGAATTTACCCGTCCCCGATGGTGGCGCCGTGCCGACCGACGAGCAGGGGCGGGCTCTGGGGCTCCTGCAAGAGACGGCACGCCGGATTGTGACCGATGCGATCCCGCCTGCCACCGCCGAGCAGGTGGCCGACTACGCCGCCGCCGGTGCTACGCATGCGATCGCGTTGGGACTGACTAGCATCACCGACCCCGGGATCGGCGCACCGGACCACCTCGGGTCATCGACCATCGATCTGGCCGGCTACCAGCTAGCCCGCGACGCCGGTCGTCTACATGTGCGTGCGACCGTCATGCCATATCTCACGACCCTCCACAAGGTCGACCATGCGCAGACCGGGGGCCATGACCATTACACGCTCGACCTCGGTCTCCGTTCGGGCATGGGGGATGAACGCCTGCGGATCGGCCCGACGAAAGTGCTGTCAGACGGGTCCCTCATCGGGCGCAGCGCATACATGCGGGTCGACTACGAAGCGGACGCCCTCGACGGGTGTATCAATCGCGGGCTGTTGCAGTTCCCAGAAGAGATGCTCCGGGAGCGGCTCATCGGGGCGCATCTGGCGGGATGGCAACTGGCCATTCACGCGATCGGCGACGCCGCCTTGGACGTCGTACTCGATATCGTCGCCGAAGCCCAGCGAATCCTGCCTCGCCCCGATGCCCGGCACCGGATCGAGCACCTCTCCGTGGTGAGTGACACACAGATCGCGCGGATCGTGACGCTCGGCATGGTGGCGGTCCCCCAGGGCCGGTTCATCTCCGAACTCGGTGACGGAGTGCTACGCGCGCTCGGCACCCAACGCGCCGCGCTCGCATATCGAATCCGATCTCTCCTTGACGCCGGCATCGAGATCCCCGCCTCGACCGACACTCCCGTTGTGAGCGGTGACCCCTTGCTCAACATCCATGACCTCGTCAACCGGCGGACCTTTGACGGCGTCGACTTTGGGCCCGCAGAGTCGCTCACCGTTGGACAGGCGCTTCACGCCTACACCGTCGGCAGTGCATATGCGGTGCACCAGGAACACGAGAAGGGCACCATCGCCCCCGGGATGCTCGCCGACCTGACCGTCCTCAGCCACGACCCGTATGCGGTTCTAGCCGACGAGCTCCGGAATCTCGCCGTAGACGCGACGATCGTCGGCGGCGACATCGTTTATGAGAGGACGAAGGGACGTCGGGCATGACCTGTAACCCGGGCATGGGGGCTCCGTATCACGCGGGTCATCCCGCGGCGACCACGCGACACCTGGAACATGGCCTCTGACCTGGTGGGCCCGGCGGAACTCGAACCCGCGACCAAGGGATTATGAGATTTAGTACAGCGGTATCAATATGTCACGACCTGTCGTGGGGAGTTGCAAAGTAGCACATCAGACTGCGTGAAGCTCGGTGCTTGGAACATGAATTGAAACAGCGAACTTCCATTTGATACAGAAACGTTGGGTGGAACCCAACAGAGGGGGGATGCCAGCGTAGGCGGCCAGGTGAGCCGCGCTCGGCAAGGCGAAGGCATCCCGCTCGATTTTGGGCGCGAGCCTCTGGGTGGCAGATGCACCGCTTGGGCCGCTGGACTCACCGGACCCTCCGCTACAAAATCGTGACAAATCCAGAAACCAGCGATCACAAGAGAGGCACGCGATACCCGCGGCCAACGGTGTTCTTGCGTGCTCGGAGGGATTCGAATCCCCAACCTTCTGGTCCGTAGGAAGGTTCCGACGTCCCAGCCAGTCCTGCTGGCTGTGCTCACTGGGCGCGGAAGTCCAGGTCAGATAGATACGGCTCCCGGGTTCCTCCAGCTTGACCGTCCCCGTCGCAGCGAGTCCTGCACGGCGCATTACAAATCACGTTGCAAATTTGCTGCCGCCCCGGAGTGGGCCGCCGGCGCGCTCGGGGGCTGGCCCAACGTGGACCGCCGACTTCTGCGTTGCGAACGTAGAAAATACGGACCCGGTGACCAGGCCATTTAGATAACAGCGCGGGTGAGGACCTATCGTGGCGGAGACGGAGGGGCACTATTCCGCTCGCAAGGGCAACACTTGAGTCCCGTTGAGTCCCGGCCTCACCTCAGGTGGCCGCAACATCGAGAGCCTCACCGAACTCACAGCCGCACTGCTCACCCATAACCCTCGCCAAGCGATCACATCGACCGAGCAGGCCGCCCGGCAGCAGCACTCGACGCAAAGTCGAAATCGTCTTCAACCGGCTCCAGGCGTTCTCCTTGAAGAGCTCTACCACGCGCTCATGGCATCAAGAAAGCTCCGGGGAGTCATCACCGTGAGCCCCCCGGGCGCTGCAGGGTCGTAAGGTGCGGATCGCCCGACACGAGCACCTCAGCACCGACCGCCTCGGCAAGCACGACGAGAAAGTCGTCATCGGGATCATCAGTGATGGGGTCACCTCCCTCCGGTGGGTCATCCTCCACCTCTGCCAGCTCCCGGATCACCTCCACGAACCGACGCGCGTCCTTGTCGCTCAGGTATCGCCGGAACTTCGACCGGACGAGCACCGCGGAAAGCTCGTCGAGCAGCATCGGAGAGACGACGAGGCGATACCGCCCACCTCTCGCACCAACGAGGAGTCGGGCGCACACGCCTTCTCGCGAGGTGACCGCCGCGACGAACACATTCGTGTCAAGGACAACGCGACGCAGCTCACTCACCACGCACCGATCGCGACCGCCGCTGCCGACGGACCGCGTGCACATCACCTACTGCCTGTGCGAGCGCCGCGTCCTCGTCAAGTTCGCTTGCCAAGGCCACACGCTCCAGGAGTTGCTGCAACTCGTCCCGCACCGCATCGCCGTGGCCGCTTCGAAGGTACGACCGCAACGCGTCCTCGATGACCGCACTCTCGGACCGCTTGGAGGTGAGCGCGACAGCCTTCGCCGCGGTGAGGACGTCAGAATCGAGGTAGACGGTCGTCTTCTTCTTTGCCATGCGCCCAGTGTACCATTATGCCGTTATGACGTCACGACGGTATCTGTCGCCGCCTTTTCATCATGTGGGGTTGCCAACTGATGATTCTCCTATGGTTGTCAAGCGGCATTTTTCGCCTCCGAGGTAGCGGGATCATCCCCGCCGAGCATCGCCTCGTAACGCAACGCCAGATCGGTGTCGTGAAGCAGCCCCCGCTCGACCTGTCAATGGCCATTAGAAAGTCCCACCAGGCACTGGCCGCTCCCGCCCGTCGCCGGGTGCGTGGCATCGCCGCCCAGAGCATCTTCGTGGCCATGCTGCTCTCCGCGGCCAACCTGAGAAAGCTGGCGAGCCTGGCCGAAAAA
>JAKAOC010000323.1 GCA_021823385.1 Actinomycetes bacterium | reverse complement strand
GCCGGCGCCGGTGAAGCCTGCCGGCACCGAGACGGTCCCGGAGGCAAGAGGTGCCATCGCCAGGCCTGCGGCGGAGGGATCCTCCGCAAACAGATGCGCTATGCCCGCACCCCCGGCCAGAGCCGCCGCGCAAGTGAAGGCGGCTGCGCCCATCATCCCCGGCGAACCGGCCAGCACCGCGATGCCCGTCGACCACTTGTGGGTGTCGACGGCGTGCGCCGAGATGCGAATGTCCTCCGGTTCGACCAGCCTGCCCGAAGTTCCCACCTCGGGTACGCCGCCGACAAGGCGGTAAAGATAGGTTTCGCCCATGAGCCGTGGGGCGTCGCCGAGCAACTGGCCGACCTTCAGGCCGACCAGCGCCAGCGTCACGTCGGCCGGGCGCGTGGCCGGACAGGCCTGCCCGCTGCCTGCATCGAGTCCGCTGGGCACATCGACCGCGAGAAGGGGCACCCCCGCCGGCACCTCGATCCCGGGGAAGTCCCCGCGGAAACCAAAGCCGAAAACCGCGTCGACGACGAGCTGCGCGTCGGCAAGACGCTTGCGGTCGATCTCGGGATAGTCATAAACCTCGACCTTGGCGCCCCAGGAGCGGAGGAAGCGGGCTGCCTCCCTGCCGTCATTGCCGTTGTTCCCCTTGCCGGCGAGCACCGACACCCGCTTCCCATAGGCTCCGCCCAGCATGCGGGCTGCCAAGGTGGCGATGCCGTATCCCGCTCGCGCGATGGTCGCCTCGAGGGAGCTGGCCGCCGCCAAGCGGGCGTCCATCTCCTTCATCTGGCGCACATCGTAGACAGACAACATCTTCTGGCGCTCCTGGGCGGGCGCTGCAAGCGCCCGAGGCCGGCTTTCAGTAGGCGGGGCGCTCCCCTCCGGGATGGCCGAAGGCCACCGCGAAGGCAATCGAGTTGGACCGCTCGTGGGAGATGGAGAGGCTCACATGCTCCACCCTCTTCAACCTAGCCAGCTCCCGGCAGCGCCCTTGCAAAAGCACCACCGGCGCGCCCCCGGAGGAGGGAACCACCGAGATGTCCCGCAAGGACAAGGAGAAGAGATTTATCGAGAGGGCCTTGGACACCGCCTCCTTGGCGGCGAACCGTGCGGCGAGCCTTGCCACCTTCGCATCGCCCTGGAAGCGGTCGGCGTATTCGAGCTCGGCCGGGGTGAACATACGCTCCAGAGCCCGTGGGCGGCGTGCAATCAGCTCCGCCATGCGGCGGTGCTCCACCAGGTCGACTCCAATCCCGATTATCGCCCCTCCTTCGCTCATTGCTCCACGCTATCGAGCACCGCGCCCACGAAGGCGTCCACGGCGCGCGAGCGCTGCTCGGTCACCGGGAGCACCATGCAGAAGTTGCGCTTCAGCTCTTGCAGCCCCAGGTCGAGCTGGTGCAGGTACCCCATCTCCACCTCTCGCTTCACCACCAGCGAGGAGAGCAGGGCAACGCCGAGCCCGTCGACCACTGCTTCCTTTACCGCCTCGGTTCCGGCCAGCTCGAGCACCTTGTGCGGCGTCACCCCCAACGCGCCCAGGGCATCCTCGGAGACCTTGCGCGTTCCCGAGCCGTGCTCCCTGAAGATGAAAGGAAGCTTCGCGACGAGCTCGGCCGGAGACAGTGAGCCCGGCTCGTGCGCGAAGGACTCCGCGTAGACCAGCACCAGGGAATCGCCTCCGATCACGTAGGACTCCAAGTCCTCGCCGAACTCCTTTATCGGCCCCTCGACGAAGCCGACGTCCGCCGAGAGCGAGCGGATCGCATCGACCACCCCTTGGGAGTTGGTGGCCGCGACGGAAAGAGTGATATCCGGGTGGAGCTCCACGAAGCGCGCCACGTAGCCCGGCAGCAGGTGGGCGGCGACGGTGTTGGACGAGGCGATCGAGATCGACCCGGTGAGCAAAGAGCGGAGCGAGTCTACGAAGTCGCAGGTGGAAGCGTAGCTCCTTGCCAGCCCGGCGACATAGGGCACCAGGGCCCGCCCGGCCGGGGTCAGGGCGACTCCTCCTTTGTGACGTCTAAGGATCGGCTCTCCGATGGCCGTGGCGAGATTGCGCATCTGCACCGATATGGCCGGCTGGGAGAGGCCCATCTCATCAGCGGCGGCGGAGATGGATCCAAGCGTGGCCACCTTGTGAAAGGTAAGCAGCTGATCGAGTTGTGGCCTGGCGTTTTCCAATGGTCCTCCGGCTGTCGTGATTGCCTGCACCTCACATTATACTATTTTCTTATGGCAAGGCAATAGTAATTTCATTTGATTTATAAAAGGAAGCAACCGATCATGGAAGTCATGAAGCACCCCCGAATACCCACGCGCATCCCACCCGCACTATTCACCGCCACCATGGGCACCGGCATCACCTCGGTAGTCGCCGCCCACCTCTCCAACGCCACTCCGGTGCGCTGGCTGGGGATGGCGCTCTTCGCACTCAACGCAATCCTCTTCGCCGCACTGGCCGGCCTGTACGGGCTCCGCCTGCGACATGACCCGAGGCAGTTGGTCCGCGACCTCGAACACCCCCGCGACGCCCTCTTCTTCGGGGCGGTTCCGATGGGGTTTGCCACGCTGGTCAACGCCTCGGCCGTCTACCTCCCCCGCCTCCTGCACCACGTCCCCGTCATCGGGCTCACCACCGCATGGGGCATCGACGTGGCCTTGGCGGCGATCTCCGGCCTTGCGGTCCCGTATTACATGTTCACGCGCCACTCCGGACACAGCGCCGAGGTCTCGGTCTTCTGGCTTCTTCCCCTTGTCCCCGCCGAAGTCGCGGCGGCCTCGGGTGGCCTGCTGCTGGGGCTGCTGCCCCCCGGCTATCGCGAAGCGGTCTGGGTGATCTCGCTGGTCAGCTTCTCGCTCTCGGTTCCGATCGCGCTCTCGGTACTGGCACTGGTCTTCCAGCGCTTCGCTCTGCACGGCCTTCCCCCCAACACCCAGGCGGCATCGGCGAACATCGCCATCGGACCCCTCGGGACGGGCTCCCTCGCCCTGGTGGAACTCGCTCGGGCCTTCGACCCCGCCTGGTTCCACGCCGGCCCCGGTGCGCACGCCGCGGCGGTTCTGCTCGGCGTGGTTGGCGGCCTGATCCTGTGGGGATACGGCCTGTGGTGGTGGATCCTCGCCCTGATGGCCGCGGCGCGCCTCTTCGCCCAGAACCATCGCTTCGACGTCGGCTGGTGGGGCCTCACCTTCCCCTTGGGCGTCTTCACGCTGGCGGGCTACGCCATCGGAGCCTTCTACTCGATCGGCGCCTTCACCATCATCGCCATGGTCCAAAGCGCGATACTGGTCGCCACCTGGGCCGTCGTCGCCGCCCACAGCGCCGCCCAGTTGGCAGCGGCCGTGCGTCGGCGCTCCGCGACAGCCCAGCGGGCGCAACTCGAGCTGGCCGAGACCGCATAGGACAATCACAGTCTCGCACGGGGCGGCTCTCAGGAGATTCCTTCTCATTCCTGGGCGCCGCCCCAGCGGCATTTCAGGATCGTCGCCCAGTATGGAAGTGCACGCAAGGGTGCACGACAAACGAAAGGAGCCCTGCATTGAGAAAGCCGAACATACGGCCAAGGCTCGCAGTCCCGTTGACGCTTCTGGCGGTAGGCGGCGGCTGGGCGGCAGGGGCGACCTTGGGCACTCCCAGCCTCTCGGCCGCCGCCACCGCCTCGACAACTCTGAACAACAGCGCCGACAACCTGACGGCCCAGGGCCTCGGCTGGCACGGAATGCGAGGAGGTCCGGGCGAACTGGGCCTTATGGCAAATGCCGCCAAGGACATCGGGATCACCAGGACGGCGCTTCGCAACCAGCTGGCCTCGGGCAAGACCGTGGCCCAGGTGGCCGCCGAGCATAACGTCACGGCGACGACTTTGATCTCGGAACTGGTGGCAACCGCCAAGACGGACATAGCAAACGCCTACACCGCCGGCCGGATCACCAGCACACGAGAGGCCAACATGCTCGCCAACGTGCAGACCCGGGTGACCGATTTCGTCAACAACAGCCTGCCGGCCCGAATGGGGCACGGAATGCGAGGAGGTCCGGGCGAACTGGGCCTGATGGCTAACGCCGC
>JAKAOC010000322.1 GCA_021823385.1 Actinomycetes bacterium | reverse complement strand
TACCGTCCACTTGCGGAGCGTTTCGGAGGAGGGGCGCTTTCGCTCCTGCGAGGCGGGGAGGGGGTCAACCCCTTCGTGCCGGCTTCCGTGTGCGACGCTTCCACCGCCCTCGAGTTCAACTGCGAGATGGCGGAGCGCGCGATCCAGGCCCTGGCGGGCCGTGCCGCCACCTCCCTCGAAGGTGCGTCCGTGCGAAGCGTGCTCTCCCGCCTGGGGGATGACGCGGCCTTCCTGCCGCTGCGCCGAGGCCTTGCGGACCTGGATGAGAACGGAGGCCCACCCGGCTGGCTGGGCCAGTACGTCCGCGGGAGCCTCGCGGAAGCGGTGGCGTCGCTGGACCGGCTACTCGACTCCGGCTTGGTTTCAGCCGGCCGCGGGGCGGGGTCGCTGGCGTCGAGGCTGGGCAAGGGCATAGTGGCGGTCGACCTTTCGGCGGCCTTTGGCAGCACCCTTTACAGCCTGGCGGCAACCATGGTCCTGGCATCGGTCCGCGCGCTTCAGCTGCACCCCGGCTCGCCGAGGCTGGTCGTGGCAGTCGACGAGATTTGGGCACTCGCGGAGGATCCGGAGACGGCGCGCTGGCTGCGGAGCTATTGGAAGTTGTCGCGGGCTCTTGGCATTTCCAATCTCGGAGTCACTCACCGCCTTTCCGACCTGCGCCGAGTGACGGGCCCAAACTCTGCGGCACTTCTCCAGGACTCCGAAACCGTGGTCGCCTTCGCCATGGAGTTTTCCGACGCGGCGGAGTTCTGCCTCGAGCGCGGACTGCCGCCGGAACTCGCCAAGACGATCTCACGGCTGTCCAAGGGCAGCGCGCTCTGGCAGTTCGGCAAGAGCCTCTGCCTCGTGGACCACCGGCTTACGCCTACCGAGCGCCGGCTTTGTGACACCGATGCCCGCTTGCGCGGAGAGTACGAGGCACGCACCCAACGGGGAGATGGAGGAGAAGGCAGTTGAGTCTGGGGGCTGATTTGGCCGCATTCGCAGGTGCGGCCGCACTTGGTTACGTGGCTCTGGAGGGCGGTGCGCGCAGGGGTGCGGAAGCGCCGCACGGCGGGCGGCGCCTACGGAAGAGGTCCGTCCTGGCCAACGGTGGCTTTGCCGGGCCGGGCTACGGGCTGGAGTTCCGGCGCGCTCCGGCCGGAGTGGAGCTTGGCATGGCCGCACGTTTTCCGGTTCGCCTTTATCCAAGGGACTCAGTGGTGGTGTTCGGGCCGACCCAGTCCTTCAAAACGAGCGCGCTCGTGGCTCCTGCCATTCGCGCCTTTCCGGGTGCGGTGGTAGCGACCAGTGTCAAAGAAGACATTCTTCCGGCAGCACGCTCGGGAAGGCTGCCGGAGTCGGTGTTGGTCTTCGATCCTTACGGCGTCGGCGAAAGCGGCAATTGTCATTGGAATCCGCTGCTACCGGGCATGAGCGACGCCGAAGCCAGACACCTGGCAGCCGTCATCTGCCAACGGCCTGCCTCCGGGCTGGAGGATTCCGAGTTTTGGACGGCGCTGGCAGCTAAGTTGCTTCACCCCCTTCTTTGGGCGGCCGCCGCTCTCGGGGCCTGTCTCGGCACGGTTCGCGAATGGGTGGAGGCACGGGATTTTCGGACGCCTTCCGAGGCACTGCTGGCTGGCAGCAACGAGGATGCCATGTCCGCGCTCGCCTCCTCGTTGGACCGGGAGGAGCGCCAGCTTTCCAGCGTTCTGACCACCTTGGAGCGTCTCCTGGAGCCCTTCGTGGCCGGGACCGCGCCTGGTGGCAACCTCAACGCACGCCAGTTTTCGGGCGACGCGGGGACCGCGCTTTGCCTGCTGGCACCCCCCAACCGCCAGGCTGAGGCCGGGCCGCTATTTGGGGCGGTGCTGCGCCTCCTCCTCGACGACGCCTTCGCGTCACCGCCCCGGCGCGGAATGCTGCTGGCCCTCGACGAGGCGGCCAACTGCGCGCCGATCCCGAATCTGGACGAGATCATCTCGGTCATCGCCGCCTACGGAGTCCAGGCGATAACCGTTTTTCACGACTACGCCCAAGCGCGCGCCCGCTACGGCGAGCGGGCTTCGACGCTGGTCAACAACCATCGGGCCAAGCTTTTCCTGAGCGGCATCTCCGACCCGGAAACCCTGGCGCTTGCGGAGACCTTGTGCGGCTCGACGGGCGGCTTAGGAGGGGACGAGGCTTTGATGCCTCGTGGTGGCCTCCGCTCCCTGGCTCCGGGCCGGGGACTGCTGATATATGGTCACCGGCGCCCGGTTTTGGTGCGCCTGAACCGGCGGCAAGACTCGTCTGGACGGTTCAGTCTTCGGGCCTTGCTGCCGATACCTAGATCGTGATGTTTGCCGAACTGATCGATGTCCTCGACGCCGAAAAGGCCATCTTGGAGGAGCTGGTCCACGGAGTCGAGGCGGAGATCCGCTTTCTCACCGGAGAGCGTTTCGACCTTCTGGCCCAGGCCAACCGCGAGCTGCAGCGCATCTCGCGCAGGCTGAAGGATGCTGAGCTCTACCGCGCACTCGCCGCGGGTGAGCTCGAAACCTACCTGGGGCTCGAGCCGATGGCCGCCCTGGCGGCGATCGCCGAAAAGGCCCCTGAGCCATGGGCGCAAATGCTCTGTGCCCGCCGAGAGGAGCTCGTGCGCCTTACCGGGCGCCTGGAGCGCGCGTCTGCGCTGCTTGCAAGGCGCATTTCGGACAAGATCGGTGAACTCGAAGAACCCATCAAGAGCGCGGAAGTACCGCTATCCGCAGACGGACATGCGACTACGGAGGCAGAATGATCCAAGAGCACGACGACGTCACCGAGCCGGAGGCCCATGCGGCCGATGCCGCGGTCGGCATGCCGGCTCCAATTTCTCGTGAGCGAAAGGCGGCGCTTCTACACTGCGGAGTGGCGATGCTTGTCTGCTCGGGTTTGCCTCAGCCATCTCTCGCGGAATTTCTTCGCTGAGGCAAAAATCCCTCTATCCGGGGCGGCCTAAACCCATTACCAATTAGTCAGGTTCGCAGTTCGTGTGCTCCGTGGACTGGAGTTTTCGGGGTGCTGGACGCGAGCGCTGGTGATGACAAAGGTGTGGCGAGGATGGGCCCCGGGCCGTGGCGGATTCCGTGGTGGGCTCGCCTGCGGGGCCACTTAGACATCTTGCGCTTGACCACCCGCGCGTTCACCCGTAGCCGGCGCTTGTTCAGCCGCCGGAGCATCTCAGGGCGATCATCTCGGCAATGGCGTCAGCCAGGCGGTTAGGGGGAAGGCCGTCTGATCGGTGACCTGGCGGCGCACCACCCGAAGGTGGGCAATGAAGCAAACCCGATCCGGGCCGAGCTCTTCGGGCTCGGCGGCACGGTTGATCAACACCCCAATGGCGTAGTAGACGAGCAGGTAAGCGTAGATCCCTTGTATCACCCTCTCCGGCGACTTCGACCGCAGCACCCGCCGCGCCTCGCTGGTGGGTTCGCGGGCTTGCTCCCCATTCCTGTCACGGGGCCCCGCGCCTCAGGTCTGTGACCGCACCATCGCCTGGAGGGCGACGAATCCGGCGCCGGGCACGACACCGGTTTGTACGTCCTCTTCGACCGGGTCTTCACTGGGGGCCTGGGTGAGGGTGGAGTTGGCGCCGGTGACCATGAACCCGGCGTCGGTTAGCAACCGACGGTGCTCGGCAACGGTGAGGAATCGAGCGCCTTGGTAGAAGGGGTGACCGGCGCGTCCTTGTGCCTCGTAGCGGCGGCCCCAGGCGCTGTCGAGCGCGACGACGCCGGCGACAAGGCGGCCCGAGGGGGCGAGCACCCGCCGCGCCTCGCCGAGTAGCGCAGCCGGGTCGTCAGCGAAGCAGAGCGTGACGACCAAGACCACGCCGGCGAAGGTGCCGTCACTGAACGGCAGTTGCTCGCCGGCGCCCCGGACGACGGCGACGCCGCGCGTGGCGGCGAGACGGAGCGGCACGGCTGCGGAATCGAGGCCGACCTCGAGGCCGAGCGCGGCGGCAAAGCGTCCCGAGCCGACCCCGACCTCAAGGCGGGGACCGGGGCCGCCGGGCACCAGCGGGCGCAGGCTGGCGAGCTCCAGGGCAGATCGGA
>JAKAOC010000321.1 GCA_021823385.1 Actinomycetes bacterium | reverse complement strand
TGCCGGACCAGCTCGGCCATGGCTCCGATGGTCTCTTCGATGGGAACGCGTGTGTCCACCCGGTGCTGGTAGTAGAGATCTATGGTCTCCACCCCCAGCCGCCTGAGCGAAGCCTCGCACGCTTTGTGCACGTATTCAGGGGAGCCGTTGATGCCCAGGAACTCCCTGTTCTCGCCCCGAACGTTCCCGAACTTGGTGGCCAGGAAGACCTCCGAGCGGCGCGACGCGATCGCTTGGCCGACCAGCACCTCGTTCTTGAAGGGGCCGTACATGTCGGCGGTGTCGAGGAAGTTCACGCCGCGGTCGAGTGCGGAATTGATGAGAGCGATCCCGTCCGCCTCCTGATACGGACCATAGAACTCGCTCATTCCCATGCATCCGAGGCCCAGGGCCGAAACCTCCGGGCCGTCGTGCCCGAGTCTGCGCATCTTCATATTCCACTCCTCTTCGTCATCGTGCCAGGCTGTGCTCGAATGGGGCGCAGCGCGTGGCACCTATTCATTGCCTAGGTTTCCAGGCTATTGGGGCGGGCGGAAAACCATCGGTTAAGGCTGCGAGCGCTCAGATCACCCAGGCTGTCTTTAGACCTTCGAGAACCGCCTCCTCAACGGTGCGCGGCGACAGGCAATCCCCGATTCCGAAGACGGCCAAGCCCGTCTCATTGGTCAGTTCCCGGAGCAGCGAGTCATCCGGGAGGCTCCCTTGAGCCAAGACCAGCTGAGACGCCTCCACGATCACGGGCTCCTTGGTCAGGACGTGCTGGAAGTAGACGCTGTCGTCGTCGGCACCGACGATCCGGACCAGCGGCACTATCTCGATGCGCTCCCTATAGAGGGCGCCCACATAGGAGTCCCGCACGTACTGTTGCAGCGACTCACCCGGCGCGTATCCGGTCACGGCCAGCACCACCGAGTGCCCGTTGGCAGCAAGCATCCGGGCAACGCCGATTCCCACCCAGTCGCCGCGCCAGTCCGCCACTACCGTCCGGCCACGCGTCTTGAGCCGGCCACCGGCCTGAATCACCGCCCAGGCGTCAATCACCGATGGCGATCGCATCGTCTCGAGGTCCGGCACCCTCGGCCTGGCACCGGTAGCCACGATGACGGCATCTGGAGCCAGCCGGCGGACCTCAGCACCGGTGATGAGATGGCCAAGTTCGAATTGCGCTCCGGAGCGAGATGCCTCGCAATAGAGGTTGTCAATGACTCCGCCGAACTCCTCGCGCTCGGGCAGTGCGGAGGCCAAACGCACTTGTCCGCCGACCCGGCGCTCGGCCTCGAAGAGCGTTACCGAATGCCCTCGCCCAGCCGCGACCGCAGCAGCCTTGAGGCCGGCCGGCCCTCCTCCAACCACGACGACGCGTCGGGCCCGCGACGCCATCCGAACCTTGCCGTAGTGGAGCTCCCGGCCCGTCTCGGGGTGTTGGATGCAGGAGATGGGATACCCGGAATGGAAATGGCCGATGCAGGCCTGATTGCAAGCGACGCAGGCGCGTATCTCCTCGGTGCGCCCTTGCAATGCCTTGGCCGGCATCTCCGGGTCGCAGATAAGCGCCCTGGTCATGGCGCAGGCATCCGCCATCCCCGCCCGAATGATTCTCTCGGCATCCTGCGGCTGGTTGATCCTTCCCGCCACCAGCACGGGGACCTTCACCACCGCCTTCACCTTCCTTGCATAGGTGGCGGTGTAGCCGACCGCGTAGCTCATCGGCGGGACGATGTGGTCTGAGCCCGCCAAGCTTGCCGAGGTGCCAACCGTGACACTCACGAAGTCAAGCAGCCCGTCCCGGTCGAGCCGAGAGCATGCCGCCAGCGCGTCGGCCTCCGCCAGGCCGGACGGGTCCAGTTCATCGACCGAGATTCGCACGCCTACCGCTGCCGTCGCGCCTACGGCACCCCTGACCGACTCCAGGACTTCGCGGAGGAAGCGCAGGCGATTCTCGAAGGAACCCCCATAGGAATCGGTGCGCCGGTTCAGCGCTGGGTTGAGGAATTGCGCCGGCAGGTATCCGTGGCTCGCCACGATCTCCACTCCGTCCAGCCCCGCCGCACAAAGCCGGCCCGCAGCAAGCGCAAAGCCGGCCACGATCTCCTCAATCATCTTCCCGTCCAGCTCGCGCGGCATGACCTTGAAACGCTCGTTGGGCACCGGCGAGGCACTCCAGGAAACGGGCATGGAGCCATCTTGAGACTCCATCACCTCCCGGCCGGGATGAAAGAGCTGCCCGAACAGCTTGCACCCACTGGGGTGGACTGCCTCCGCCACCCTTGCATACCCGGGAACGCTCGCATCATCGGTCGCCATCAGCACATGCGAGGTGTACCGGGCACTTTCGTGCACTCCCGAGACCTGCATGACGATCAGTCCAGCGCCACCTTCGGCGCGCGCCCTGTGGTATTCGACGAGCTGGTCGGTCACGAAGCCATCATTGGCCATCACGGTGTCGTGGCCGGAGGAGAAGATCCGGTTCTTGATGGTTACAGGGCCGATGTCCAGCGGCTCGAAAAGCTTGTCCACCTTCGACCGCCCTCCTACGTGTTTACGAGTGGCCGGCAGCCCTTTCCGGGGCCCCAAAACGCGTGGCGTGCGTGCTCCACGACGACAGTCGCGCAGGGCCGGCCCAGCGAGATTAGCAGTTTGGGGAGTTCTCTCGCAGCCGTTGTCCTGACGCCCAGGCGTCCCGGAACCCGGATTGGCTCGAGGCGGATAACACGGCTCGGGAGCCCTCAGCCCCCGTGCGCCCTGGCCATGTTGGCAAACTTGGTGTAGCTCTCCAGGAACGAAAGCCGAGCGACACCGGTGGGTCCGTTGCGATGCTTGGAGACCAGGATCTCCGCAATGCCCTTATCCATCGTCTCGGGATTGTAGGCCTCGTCACGGTAGATGAACATGACGACATCCGCATCCTGTTCGAGACTGTTGTGAACCACCATGCCGTTGGCCACGAAGCTTTCGTGCTCATCCACGGTTATGTCGTAGGTCGGTCCCCAGCCGATGAACTCGGCCGAGTCCACCGGCTCGAAGTCGGGGGTGGCGAGCGGCCGACCGCCATGGGAGACGGTGGGATCGTGGGCACCGACCGTCGCCGCCACAACGGCTTCGGCGACAGCAACTGGGGGATGGACTGCCAGCTCGTCGCCGGTGTTCAACTGCCAGAGCATCCTCCAGCCCCGCTTGGTGAAGAAGCGGTGGTTGGGGGTGGCGTCCAAAGTGCGGCCGGAAGCCAGCCGCAGGCGGTATAGCGGCTTGACGCCGGCGTATCGCACGTCGCTGACGCGGCCGGGCACCATCCGCCCATCCTTGTCCATGGCCAGCAGCTCCATGCCAGGGTGGCCGAAGAAGCGCCAGAGGGCTTCAATGCTCACCGTGTTCCCGTCGGCATCCACAGCCACCTGGCTGGATGCCGCCAAGCATCCCGACTCGCGTAGATCGGCCAAGGCTGGTCGCTTGTCCGAACGCATCTCCAGGTTGCGCGAGAGCTGCGAAAGGGCTAGCACCGGCACATCGAGCTCACGCGCCAGCAGTTTGAGGCCGCGCGATATCTCCGAGACCTCCATCTGCCGCGATTCGGACCGGTAGCCGCCCGACATCAGCTGCAGGTAGTCGACCACCACCAAACCCAAGCCGCCGGTGGTCGCCTTCAGCCTTCGGGCCTTGGCTCGGATGTCGAGGATGGTGACATGCGCGTTGTCATCGATGTAGATGGGAGCCTCTCCAAGGTGGCCGAGCGCGCGCGATATGCGACTCCAGTCCTCCTCGGAAAGATTCCCCGTGCGCATCTTCCGCGAGTCCACGCGGGCTTCGGAGGCAAGTATCCGCTGGGTCAGCTCCAGATGGCTCATCTCCAGCGAGAAGACGAGCACCGGCAAGTTGGAACGGCTCGCAACGTGCGTGGCGATGCCGAGACCGAACGATGTCTTGCCCATGCCCGGACGGGCTCCAACGATGATGAGCGCGGAACGCTGCATGCCGGAGAGAATCTCGTCCAGCTCGAAGAATCCGGTACTGACGCCCGTAACGTTGTCGGGATTCTCGTACTGGGCCTGCAGGTCATCCAAGGTGCGCAGTAG
>JAKAOC010000320.1 GCA_021823385.1 Actinomycetes bacterium | reverse complement strand
AGCCCACCCATCTTCAGCCAGCCGCCGAGCCGCCCGCCCGGCTCCGCCTTGGCCGATATCCACCCCTGGCGCTTCAGCAGCTCGAGATAGCGGGGGAGGGCCTGGGTGGCCATGCTGGAGCGCTTGCGGTCCGAGAAGACGCCGACACCGACACCAAAGTTGGCCCGGCCCTCAACGTCGGCAAAGATCCAGCCGTATCCCGGGAAGAGAGCTCCCTGGTCGCGGAAGAGGGAGATCACCGGCGTCGGCACGGATTCCTCGACGTAGGCCCGCACCGCGAATCCGTACAGCGACGCATCCTCGTCCACCATCCCGAGATTCCTGCCAACCTGAGTGGTGGCGCCGTCCGCGCCCACGACGGCTGCCGCCTCCAGGCTGCGCCCGTTGTCGAGTCTGAGCAGATAGCCACGGCCGTGCGCCTCAACGTGGGACATCCGTGCCGTGACGGACTCGGCTCCGAAGGAGAGGGCGTGCTCGACGAGGGCGTTGTCGAAGTCGCGCCGCGAGATCAGCCATCCATGGCCCGGATAGTTGTCACCGGACTCGGCCGGTAGCGCCATGCGCCCGCCCGTTGGGCCCACCAGGAGCATGTCGCCTACCACGCGCTTGGGCGCCTTCAACTCCACCCCCAACTCGGCCAGCAGGGCAACCCCGCGCGGGCCGACCATGTCGCCACAGGCCTTGTCGCGAGGGAAGGTGGCCTTGTCGATCAGCGCCACCTTGGCGCCCGATGCGGCCAGGGCCGCCGCTGCGGTGGACCCGCCTGGGCCGGCGCCGACCACGGCGACGTCGAAGATCTCGTGTTGAGTGGGCTCGTGCATCGGGGGTCCTTGTTCGGAATCTAGGAGAAGCTTTGTCTGAGCAGGCGGACGGTGATCTGGCTCACACTTTTGGCACTTGCGGAGCTGAGGCTGAGGACGGCCGCCGGGCCGATCGAGGCCGCCATCTCCCAGTAGCTGCCGTCGTTGCCGGCCTTGATGGCGTAGTAGGTGGTCACGCCCTTGGAGTGGGTTTGCTGGCTTACCCTCCACCCGAAGTGCGCCAGCGCGGCCTTCTCGAAGGCGATCAGGTTGTTCGTGGCCAGGGGTGCCTGAAAAGTCACCGATCGGTCGAAGGGGCCATTGTCGTTGTCGAGGTTCTCCCTGGCGGTAACCACTGACGAACGCGGCACCACGGTGGCGGCGAAGATGTTGGCAGGGACCACGCCCGAGTGATCCAATGGGGCGAAGGCGGCGGCCACCGTCACGTAGGGGAGCGGGATTCGCACCGTTGGCCGGGGCTTGGTCCCGATGGGCACGCCGGCAAGGGTGCCGACAATGAATACCACCAGAAGAGCCCCGAGGATCCAATTGCGCTGCTTTCGGCTCAGGCGCCGGCGCTTCGGCGGGGGAGGCTGCGCCCCGCCGGAGGTGGTCTCGAGCATCACCGGTCTCCGGTGGATTTCGAGGCGCCGTACCAGGCGAAAAGCGTGGGGTTGCTCACGATCTCTAGCCTACGGGGGCCGCAGGCTTACGTGGAACCCGCCAAGGCGGCACGCCTTGCCGGAAATGACCCCCCGGGACGCTAGGTTTTTTTGTGCGCCGGTTGGCGCCTGGCGGCGTGGCCGAGTGGTTTAGGCAAGGGCCTGCAAAGCCCTGTACACCGGTTCGATTCCGGTCGCCGCCTCAAATTTCCAAACACCGGCGCAGCGCCTGCCGGCCGGCTTTTCGCCTGATCTTCACCCGGCCACCGAGACAGGTCCCGCTCCGGCGCTTCTGTTCCCGCTTCGCCCCCTCGCGGCGCCCGGTGTCAGGTGTCCCCGGCCGAGCGATCCGGGCTCGATCGCTCCGAATCCTGCCGCAGCGCTGCATCGACGCCGGCGATCACCCCCGGCCAACCCTTTCCCATGCCTTCATGGGCTTGACGCCCAGCTGGCGAGTCAAGGTCAAAGCCCGAGTGCTCCAGGAAGAGGCGGCAGCCATCGCCTTCGGGCTCGATCCGCCAGGTGAGCCTGGTGTCGAGAGACCCTTCGGCGAAGGTGTAGGAGAGGATCCGACCCGGCTCGACTTCCACAACCTGGCAGGGCTGGTTGCCCCACGGCCCCATGTCCAGGGTGAAGCGATGACCCACCACCGGCCGGATATCACCGGCGGCCCACCAGGCCGCCACCAGGCGTGGCTCGGTCAAGGCCTGCCAAACCCGGCCGGGAAGTTGTGGGACGTGCACGTCGCAGGTTATCGATACCTTTTGCCCCAACGTCTGTCCTCCTCCGTCGGTGCCACCCGGTCCGCGGGGACGGGTGGTCAAGTTCTAGGGCTGCTCCCCGGTCGCCACCGGCAGGTCCTCGCGGCGGCTGTATTCGGACCAGGATCCCGGGAACAGTCTTGCCGTTCCGAATCCCGCATGCTCGAGCACCAGCAGGTTATGGCAGGCGGTCACGCCCGATCCGCAATAGGAGACGACATTGGAGGCGTCCACCACGCCGACTGCGCGGATGCGCTCTTGCAGCTCCGCCAAGGGCAGCAAGGTTCCGTCGCGGTCAAGATTTGTCCTGCACGGCAAACTGCGTGCGCCGGGTATGTGGCCCGCGCGGGGATCGATGGGCTCGGTATCGCCGCGGTATCGATCCAGGTCCCTCGCATCCAGGACGAGATTGGCCGCGTTGCGTGCATCGTCGATGGTGGCCAAGCCGGCGGCCGGCCATGGCGTGGCTGTAAAGACAGCGCGCTGTGGCGCCGCCGCTTCCTTTGACAATCCACCGTGCCATGCGGCAATGCCCCCGTCCAACACCGCGCCCTTGCGGCCGATTGCCCTCAGCATCCAGGCCAAGCGGGATGCGATCACTCCTCCGGCGTCGTCGTAGGCGACTACCGTGTCGTCATCGGAGATGCCGGCCAGGCTCATGCCCTCGGCGAATACTTCGGGATCGGGGAGGGGGTGCCTTCCACCGCCCGAGATTGCATGCGCGGCCAGCCAGCGCTCCAGGTCGACGAAGACCGCCCCGGGGATGTGCCCCGCGTCGTAGGAGGCCCGCCCGCTCCGGCCGTCCAGGTACCAACGGACGTCGGCCACCTTCACATCGGCAATTCTCGCGGCCAGCCAGTCGACGCTGACGAAGGGTTCCACCTGCACCACCTCCGACGAGCGAGCCTAAGCGCCACCTGCCAGGGATGTCTCCTGCGCAGATGAGCGGGCTGCTATCCTGGGCTGGTCTATGCACAGGGTGGACGTCGCGGAGGAGGGCAGGGGATAGGCAGGATCGACCGCCAGCTTTCGGCCGCGGTACCGGGCGTGACCCGGCACGAGGGCGGTTACCTCGCCAAGGTTTACGCCCCCGCCGCCAAGGCTCTGACTCTATCTCTTTACGCCCCCGAGGCCGAGGTGGCGCATCTCGGCCTTACACGCCTTGGCGATGGCTGGTGGGCAGCGCGCTTTTCGGCGCCTGAAGGCTCCGCCTACGGGTTGCGCGCCGATGGCGAGTACCGCCCCGCCGATGGCCTCTTCCACAACCCCGCCAAGCTGCTTCTCGATCCCTACGCCCACCGGCTGACGGGCCGGCTCACCTACGGTGACGCCACACTCTTGCATGCGCCGTTCGACTATTGGCGTCCTTCGGAGGCCGACTCCGAAGGTGCCGTCCCGCTGGCGCTGTTGCCCGGGGACGGGCCGCAGGAGCACCGTCCGCGGATCCTCGCGGCGGTTCCCTGGGAGGAGAGCCTGCTATACGAGGTGCACGTCAAGGCGGCCACCCAGCGCATGCCGGAGGTCCCGCCGGAGCTTCGAGGACGCTATCTAGGCCTGGCCCACCCCGCCTTTGTGGCGCATCTGCACCGCCTGGGAGTCACGGCGATCGAGCTGTTGCCGGTACTGCACTTCGCCGACAGCGAACGCCTGCTCCAGGCTGGCCTCGTCAACTACTGGGGCTACAACACGATCTCCTTCTTCGCGATAGAGCCGCGGTATGCCAGCCGGCCGGACTTCGACGTGGCATCGGCCGAGTTCGCCGAGATGGTCGATGCTCTGCACCAAGCCGGAATCGAGGTGATCCTCGACGTCGTTCTCAATCACACGGGTGAGGGCGGCGTCTCCGGGCCGACCTTCGCCTACCGCG
>JAKAOC010000319.1 GCA_021823385.1 Actinomycetes bacterium | reverse complement strand
CGCGCCTTCCCGCGAAGGACTGTGCCCGATCTACCGGTCGAGCATCAACGGCACCCCAGTCGTGCTGGCGCATTCGGGAATAGGCAAGGTGAATGCAACGATCGCCGCCAGCGAGCTGGTGCTGCGCTATCGGCCATCGGCTCTGCTCGTCTCCGGGCTGGCCGGGTCACTCGGCGAGGCCCTGACCGCGGGCGACATGGTGGTGGCCACCGCCGCCGTGCATCACGACTTCGACCTGACGCCATTACTGCCTCGCCGTGGTCAACTCCCAGGTTTGCACGCCGCCGAGCTTCCCGCCTCGCCGAGGCTGATCGTGGCGGCGTCGGAGGCGGCGGCGAAAGTGGCCGAAGAGGCGTCGAAGCGGCGCGGTGGGCTGGCAGGACCAAAATGGCTGAGAGGCGCGGTGGCCAGTGGCGATGCGCTCATCTCGTCCTTGGCGCGGAAACAGGAGATCACGGCGCACTTTCCCGATGCGCTTTGTGTCGACATGGAGACGGCCGCCGTTGCCCAGGTTGCCGCCGCCGCCGGGTGCGATTGGGCCGCGGTGCGAGTGGTGTCCGACAACGCCGACGAGAGCTTCGACGCAGGCGAGGTGCTCTCCTACCTCAACGAGGAGGGGGCAGAGTCGATCTCGGCCCTCTTGGCCGGGCTCTGCGGCCTCTGAGGCCCAACTGCCACGCGATCAGTAGAGTCCGGGCACCCTTTTGCGCCGGCGGATCCCTTTGGCCTGCTCTGTGAGCAGCGTCAGATGGTAATCGAAGTCGTCCTCACGGTCCATGAAGTGCTTGATGTTGGCGATCGCCGCGTAGGTGAACGGCTCCATGCACAGCACCCATAGAATCGCCGCCGCCAGTTCCTGGTCGCCCATGCCGGACATGGTCTTGCCGGGGACGTGCAGGTAGACGGAGTAGAAGGGGGTGGTGGCGAACCCCATGATCATGGCCAGCACCCACGCGGAGACGGTGGTGAAGAAGATCGGTACCACCCGCTTGATCTCGGGGAAGACCCGGGGCTTGATGGGAGGCGAGTCGACCAGGTGGATCCAGAGCAGTATGCCCGTGGCCACGAAGGTGAAGTGGGAGAGGTAGTGCACCCACACGTTCTTGATGGAGAGGTCGAGTAGAGCGGGGAAGTGCCAACCCCACATCGCGAGATTGAAGAGCAGGAAGCCAACCAGCGGCCTCATGAAGAAATTGCCCACCTTGCGAAGCCAAGAGGTGCGATCGCTGACCAGAAAAGTGCGGCCTAGCTTGCGGCGCCAGCCCACCGGCAGGCCGCGATACATGACCATCCATGGGGCGGAGAGAACGATGAGGGGGGGTGCGTATGCCATGAGCAGGACGTGCTGCAGCATGTGTATCCAGAGATAGGAGTCCGCCCAGTAGTCGATGGGCGACATCACCGCGATAACCAGGACAAAGATTCCGGCGCCGAAGAGAACGGCACGCAACCGGCGGGCCTTGGGCGGGCGCCGTGATCCGCGCGCGATGACGCGCTCGAGTCGGCGGTAGCCGGTCACGTAGAGGTAGACGGGAATTCCCGTCAGCACCACAAAGAGCGGGTCAATGCTCCAATGGCTGAGGAAATACCTCTGCAGGATCAACAATTCGCTCCCCCTGGGATTTGTGATCGGCGGGCGGCTCCGCTGCGGGTATCTCAGAGACTATAGGCGCCCGTCTTCCGACAGCGGGCACATGGTTGTTATCCGGAAGACTCAGGCGGGAAACGGCAGGTATTGCACCTGTCCGGTCGCGGTATCAAGCCGGGTGACGGAGCCTTTGGCACAGGCAAGGGATTCGGGGGTGAACTTGCCCATCAAGTCCATCGCGGCAGGAATGACGTTCCCATGCGTGCAGAGCGCGACCGGTCGTGCGGCGTCCACCAGCTCCTCCAGCAGGTCTCCTAGCTTCGACATGGTGGTCTCTTCGGCCAGCGCTTCGCTTTCCTCGACTTTGAGGCCGAGCTCGGCCGCGGCCGGCTCGAGGGTTTCCACGCAACGCGCGTAGGGGGACGAAAGGATGCGCTCGAGCGGGTGCTCCGCAAAGTAGAGGGCTATCGCCTCGGCTTGACGGATGCCCGAGGAGCTTAGGTGGCGGTGCCGGTCCAAGAGCAGGTCGTCGCGCCGGTGTCCCGCCTTGGCATGTCGAACGAGGTAAATGATCATTGCGCTCGCGAAAAGCGTACCCGAGCCGCGCCAGCCCCGAGGCTCCATTCGACAAAGGGGGAAAGGTCGTTATGGCATGAATGTCACGTTGCTAAAGCGCATCGCCCTCCGTACCGAAGTTTGCATTGAGGGCGTTGCCGATTTGCGAGCCGTGCCCGGAAGGAGTGCGCGGTATGCGGGACCGGCGTGGCCAGCCCCCCGAACAGGGCTTCACACTGATCGAGCTGGCGGTGGTGGTGGTCATCATCGGGATTCTCGTCTCCATAGCGGTGCCCGCATTTCTCAGCGCGCGGACCGAGGCGCAGAACCGGGCCGTCGAGTCGGATCTGCGCAACGCCATGACCGCGGCCCAGACGCTCTTTGTCAAGGACTCCTATGTCTTCAGCACGGGGACCGCGCTCCAGCACGACCTTTCGACTACCGAGCCGTCTCTTGCCTTCGCCTCTACGGGCTCGACGCCCACCGTCTCGTCCCAGAACGTCGAATACTTCTACGCGACATCCAAGGACATCTGCTTCGCCGGCCTCTCGGCCTCCGGCAAGACGGTGGAGCTGGCTCTTGTTCTCGACCGGGCGACCGTAAACGGGTGGAGCGCGGGGACTTATTACTCCATCGGAACCTCCGCCATCGCCTGTCCGGCCGCCCAGTCGAATTCGGGCAGCTGGTCGACGAGCGCGGCCGGAGCCGGCTGGTAGCAAAAGGCGGGCTGCCGCTTTTACGGCGTCTGGCGGCGCCCATGGTCCTTCTGTGGCCGGGCGGCCGGCGGAACCGATGTGCAAATGGAATCCACGCACGCTGGGGGGCGAATCTTTTCGTCCAGGCCACGGATTCCAGCGCGGATGGGACGCGGCGACCGTCTCGTACGAACCGGGAAAGCCGCACCCGAGCACCGCTCGGCGACTGGGTCTCGGGCCCGCAGACGCGCATTCACCCAGCTCGTGCCTTTGGATACTGTGCTGATGAGCCGCTCTGGTCAGAGAGTGGCGCGCTGGTGCCTTTTCCTCGGAAGTGGCCGGGTACCGGCGCTAGTCCAGGCTGATGAGGGTATCCCCCTCCTCGATGAAGTCCCCTGGTGCGGCGTGCAGCTCCAATACCTCTCCCGAGGCATCAGCCTCCACCGGGATCTCCATCTTCATCGACTCGATGACGGCTACTTGCTGTCCCATCTCCACCCGGTTCCCGATCGCGATCGAGAAGGTGACGAGCGTTCCGGACATCGGGCTCTTGATCTGCACAGGCATCCTTTCTACCTGTGCGATTCTGGCACGCCGGCGAGCCGTGGCGCGGGCGCTATCCGGATTCGATGGACCCGGCAGGGGCTCGAGAATATGATGGCCAGGGTCAGGGGGCGCTTAGTTGGCGTACGCGGTGAAGCTGGATATCTACGAAGGGCCGATAGGCGTTCTGCTCTCGTTGATCCAGGAGCGAAGCCTGGACGTGCATCAGATTTCGCTCAACGAGCTGGTCGCCTCGTTCCTGGCGGAGATCGAGTTGCGCAGGGCCCTAGATCTCGAGGTGGCGACGGAGTTTCTCCTGGTGGCGGCGACCCTGATCGAGATCAAGTGCCGGCGGCTGCTTCCGGGGAGCGATCTCGACGATGAAGACGACTCCGACTTCCTCGACGAGCGGGACGTGCTCATCGCCCGCCTTCTTGAGGCCAAGGCCTACCGCGACGTCTCTTCCGTCCTGGCCGTGTTGCTCGAGGAAGGCATGCGCAGAGTGGCGCGAAGGGTCGGATACGGACCGGAGGTGGCCCACCTGGTGCCCGACCCGCTTGCCGCGGTGACCCCAGTGCAGCTGGCCGAGGCCTATGCGCAAGTGCTCGGCCGCAACGAGGAGCAGGTGATGCCCCCGACTCACGTAACCCCGCTGCCGCGCATCTCAGTGGCCGAGGCTCGCCGGAGGATCGCCGCCCACCTGGCCCGC
>JAKAOC010000318.1:1663-4092 GCA_021823385.1 Actinomycetes bacterium | reverse complement strand
GGGAGGCCGGGTCGCCAAAAGTGGCGGGATCGGGAACCGTGCCGGTGATCGGAGCCACTTGGGACGGATTGGTGCCCCAGGAGACGTGGGGCACGAGTTTGGTCGCGTCGATGTGCACAACCTTGTCAAAGGAGGCGTCCTCGTCGGTCACCAGCGAGCGCCAGTAACGCTTTGCCTCCTCGAATTCCTCACCCTTGGGGGCGAATGGGCGGCCTTCAATGTATGCGAAAGTGGTTTCGTCAGGAGCGATGAGACCGGCTCGCGCTCCCGCCTCGATGCTCATGTTGCACACTGTCATCCGGGCCTCCATGGAGAGGTTGCGGATGGCCGTGCCTCGGTACTCGATCACGTAGCCGATTCCGCCGCCTGTGCCGATCTGCCCGATGATTGCCAGGATTAGGTCCTTCGCCGTGACTCCGGCGGGGAGCTCGCCGTCAACCTCGACCGCCATGGTTCCGGCCTTTACCTGAGGCAAGGTCTGGGTCGCCAATACGTGCTCGACTTCGGAGGTCCCGATCCCGAAGGCCAGGGCGCCAAAGGCGCCGTGCGTGGCCGTGTGGCTGTCGCCGCACACGATGGTCATGCCTGGCAGGGTGAGTCCCTTCTCGGGGCCTATTACGTGCACGATTCCCTGGTCGCGGCTGCCCATCGGGTAGAGGGTTATGCCGAACTCGGCGCAGTTTGCTGAAAGCGCCTCGAGCTGCCTGCGCGAGATCGGATCGGCCACCGGCTTATCGATGTCCTTGGTGGGCACGTTGTGATCGGCCGTTGCAATCGTCAGGTCCGGCCGGCGAACCTGACGCCCGGCCATGCGCAGGCCGTCGAAGGCCTGAGGCGAGGTCACCTCGTGGAGGAGGTGCATGTCGATGAAGAGGAGGTCCGGCTCGCCGGCGCCATGGTGGGCAACGTGGGCGTCCCACACCTTTTCGCTCAGGGTTTTACCTGCCATGCCTTGCTCCTAGCGGTTGCTGCGGCCGCGCGACTCCGCGACTTCGAATCGGGCCGTCCATGCCTTCGAGAATACTTTCCCGGCGGCGTAAATGCCATGCTTTGGTCTCAAAAGTGTATACAAATGATGGCCCTCCGAGCTTGCCCAACGGCTCACCAGGGCGGTAACGACTATCCTTGAGGTGTGGCAGAGACACTCACCAGACAAGCTTATGACCGCCTCGTCGAGGAGCTCGATGAGCTCACGACGCGCGGCCGCATCGAGATTGCCAAGGTGATCGAGGCAGCCCGCGCCCTCGGAGACCTGAGCGAAAACGGCGATTACCATGCCGCCAAGGACAGCCAGGGAAAGATGGAGGCGCGTATTCGCCAGATTCAATCCATCCTGCGCGATGCCGTGGTGGTCGATGAGGCGTCGCTCTCGGACGAAGTGGCGGTGGGATGCACCGTGACCTTGCGCTATGCGGGCGACGAGGACTTGGAATCCTACTTTTTCGGATCGATCGAAGAGAAGCGCCCAGGGCTCGCTTCGCTATCGCCATCGAGTCCCCTCGGCCAGGCGCTGATTGGTCGCAAGGCCGGGTCGGTGGTCTCATATCAGGCACCCGGCGGTCAACTCGAGGTGGAGATCGTGAAGGTCGGCTCCTGACGTTTTAGCGCCAGTAACGGCCCTCGGCCCGCCGCGATCTTTCGAAGCGCCTTGGACCGAACCGGCATCCTTCCTTGCATGTGGCCAAAGAGCCATGGGTAACCGCCGGAGCTGAGCTAACCATCTTTCGGCTCGCCATGGCCGGGGCCCTGCTCCGGCCGCTATGTGGACGCCGCGCGGAGTCGGGGATACAGTGCTAGCAGGGCCACTGCGCTGGTCAGCATCGCACCCGGCAGTATCGGAGGAGCTATGCCCGAAAATCCCTTCAACGAGCGCCACGTTCCCAAATGGTCTGACGTATCCCAGTTCCTCACCCTGCGCGCACCACGCCTCGATCTGAACCGGGCGCGCCTGGAAGCCTGTGCGGACGTATGGGATCTGCGGCGCCTCGCCCGCAGCCGCACGCCGCAGGCGGTCTTCGATTACGTGGATGGCTCGGCTGCCAGCGAAGTCACGCTGAAGCGTCAGCGAGACCTCTACTCCAGGATTGAGTTTTTGCCCAAGGTTCTTGTGGATGTGGCGAACGTCAGGACCGGAGTAAAGATCCTGGGAGTGGAGAGCGACTGGCCCTTCGTCTTCGGCCCGACCGGGTTCACCAGGCTGATGAATCATGAGGGCGAGGTCGGCGTCGGCGCCGCGGCGGCGAGGAACGGAGTCCATTACGCACTGTCCACGCTGGGAACGACTTCACCCGAGGAGCTTCAGCGGTCGGTGCCCAAGGGGCGAAAGATGTTCCAGCTTTACATATGGCGCGACAGGTCCTTCTCGCGGGATCTGCTGGCAAGGGTAAAGGGATCCGGCTACGACACCCTGATTCTCACCGTGGACACCC
>JAKAOC010000318.1:0-1653 GCA_021823385.1 Actinomycetes bacterium | reverse complement strand
GGCCAGCGCCTGCGCGATGTGCGTAACGGCTTTTCCATACCGCCGCGCCTTACTCTAAAGACCCTGTTCGACATGTCTCTTCATCCTGCCTGGTGGTTCAATCTTCTAACCACGCCTGCACTCGAGTTCGCCTCACTCTCTTCGACGGGAGGCACGGTAGCCGAACTGATCGGCCAGGTCTTTGATCCGCAGCTGACGATGGCCGATGTCGAATGGCTTCGCTCCGAGTGGTCCGGGCCGATCGTCATCAAGGGGATTCAGAGCGCAGCGGATGCCGCCCTTGTCGCGGAAGCCGGCGTCGACGGGGTCCTTATCTCCAACCACGGAGGCCGCCAGCTCGACCGGGCGCCGGTGCCACTCGAGGTTTTGCCGAAGGTCCTGGAGGCGGTACCGGAGCGAGTCGAGGTATTCGTAGACGGTGGAGTGATGTCCGGTGGCGATGTCGTGGCCGGTCTATGCATGGGGGCCAAGGCGGTCTTCGTCGGGCGTGCCTACCTCTACGGCCTGATGGCCGGAGGCGAGGCGGGCGTGGAGCAGGTGATCCGTATATTCACCAAGGACATCCTCAACCAGATGGTGCTCCTCGGCGTTGACGACGTGGCGAAACTCAACCCGTCGATGGTCCGGGTGAGGGAGGGCTGATCGGACCGGACCGCCGCAGTCCTCCCGCAGGTGTGGAAACCGAAGATGGACCCTCGCTACGTCGATCCTCAGACCGGGCCGTTCTAAGTCGAAGCGCAAAGCCGGGCGCCTCGTTGGTCCTAAATCTCCTCGGCCTGCTGCCGGCGCGAGATCGGGGTGTCTCTTCGCAGATGCCGTTCTTTGACGGCCTCACCTCAACCGGCAGCACTGCATCGTTGCACGACCCGCTTTCCCGTGCCACCTGGATCCACGATTGAGGATTCCTGGCGCATCGCTTACTGGAAATGGTGCGCTGGTTCGAGGAATTTTGCGGCCTGCACCAGCTCGACGCGTATCAACCTCTGGCACGGATAACCGAGGTTCCATCGCAAACACCGTCGGCACCAGCAGCAGCTTGGTAGCCAAAGTTCGCAATGCGCTGTTTGCGGACGCCGATACACACGAGGGTGTTCGCCCTGAACTCCGGCGACGGCCGGCCGGGCTCCGAGGACTGCCAATTTCGGGGTCGGCCGACAATGGCGCCGCTGGCCGTTCGGCTGCTAATGTGGATGGAAATCGTCGCCGACAGGAGAGACGTGTCAGCTGAAATGGCGCCGGCGCCCGCTGTGGGTGCCACCCGGATCGTAAATATTATTTGAACCGCTTGTAGCTCGGGCACGAGTTGCAAGCTGGAAAGGCCGGTCACGCTTCGTGGGCGGTCTTTTTTGTTGCCGCGATGGCGTTTTGGTGAACAGGAAGGCGGAGATGGGCAAGTACAGGATCGCTCTCATCGGCGGGGATGGAATCGGGCCCGAGGTTGTCGGCGAGGCGATGAAGGTGGTGAGCGCCACCGGAGTCGAGACGGAGACGACCAGCTACGATCTGGGCGCCGCGCGCTACGTGCGCACCGGTGAGGTGTTGCCCGACAGCGTGCTTGCCGAGCTGAAGGCATATGACGCGATCCTGCTCGGCGCGGTAGGCCCGGCCATCGGCTCGAAGGAGGTACCCCCGGGTACCCTCGAGCGGGGGCTG
>JAKAOC010000317.1 GCA_021823385.1 Actinomycetes bacterium | reverse complement strand
TCGAGATTGGACGAACTCTGAAAGAGGATGATGTCCCGATGCTGCCAGCAGCCGCTCGTATCGCTGGTTGTGCAGCTCACGTTGATGGACGTGCCGTCGGTGCTGAGCCCGTCGTAGTACATCCAGTCATACATCGCCGCAAGCGGGTTCACCTCATTTCCGGCCCAAATCGAAGAGCTGTAGGAATAGCCCGGGACGTTGACATCGCTTCCTTGGCCCGCGCCCGTCTCGGCGTAGGAATTGAGAGACGCGGTCATGCCGGTCAGGGGCGCCAACCCCCTGGCGGTGCGCTCCAAGTTCGTGAGAACAAATATCTGCTCGGCCCCTGTCAACAGAGAGAAGTTGACGGGCAGCGCCATTGACGGGAGCGACTCCTGGGCCCTCGCCTGGTTGATGTCGTAAAGGATTACCGAGAGGCAGGCGCCCGATTCGTTGTAGGAGCCGCTGCCGCAAGCCGTGCCCCAGGGTACCGCTGGGGCGATGTTGTAGGGGGGGTTGTAGGTGGCGCTAGCAGCCACCATGCTGGTCCCGGACAGCCGTCGAACGGCTGTCGCGCTCCGCATTCCCACGCCCGCCAGCAAGGCGGAAACCCCCAGCGCGGCGACAAGCAGGCGCATCGATCTTTGCAGGGCCCTGTGCGGCATACGACCCCCTTGCGGTTCGGATCCTGAGCGGATTGCGACCAGGCTAGCGTGTGGCAGCCCTCCGCCGCGGACAACCTTGGATGCACCGACCCAACTTTGCCACGGCGAAGCCGTCATCGGCCAGATCAATCGAGGCGCATTGAATCTGGACCGGCCCGTAGGGTCGGACCACCGGCTTCCAAGACACTAATGCGGCGTCAGGAACCGCCCTTCGCGCGCCCACGCCGGGTTCGCGCAGCAACGAACCTCAACCCAAGGTCGACTGACATAAGCCACAGGGCAACCAGCACCGAAGCCCGCTCGGCCAGTGCCACTGCTTTCCTCACGTCATCTAGCCCCGCAATTCTGGGCGGGCCGAACGAGGGCCGCCCGGTGGACCCGGCCGTGGGGCTGGAGCCCGATCCCAGCCCTACATCTAGCGCGCAGGCCATAGCGGCCATGACCACGCCTTCCCCTGGGAAGGGTTCGGAAAGCGACTCGCGCCGCACGCGCGAATACATGGCTGCCGTATCGCCATGGGCCGCATTGCAAAGCGCCAATGCGGCTAGCTGCCCGGGGACCTGTCCCAGAGCTTCCGCCATTCTCTTTGGCACCGCGCCGAACCGCGCATGAGCGCCGGGACGCCTCCGGACCTTTTCACTCATCGCGCCCACGGCGCGGTAGGTAAGGGCTCCCGCGGCGCCGCCGAAGTTCAGAAAGACAAGTGGTCCGACCACCTCGCCCGCGAACTTGGTCGTGATGGATTCGATGGCGGAGCGCGCAACAGCGTCGAAGGTGGGAGGCACGCCGCCCACTGCGGCGGATACCCCGGCGAGGGCGGCCGCCACCTCCAGCTCGCCGCGCTCGAGGTGGGCAACGATCGCGAGCGCACTTTCGCGGAGGGAACGCAAGCCGACACAAACGGAACCCGCGGCGGCGTCGGCGGCAGGGCCCCCAATGGCCAGTTCGGCAAGCTTGCCGGCCAACGTGGCGGGCGCCGCTCCCGCGAGCACGAACCTGAGGCCCCCGAAGAAGGTGTCGGTCCAAAGAATCTCCTCGGCAAAACCGATGGCCCGCTCGTACACCACCTGCGGCAAACTGCCAAAGAACGTCCCTCCAACGAGCGCATCCAGCACTAGCGCCGTGGGCGCCGACAAGAACCGTCTACCCCACCAAGATCTCAAGTCATCCCCTGTAAAAAAGCACATTCGCTCCACGTCCACCAAGTCGGGCCCCGCGCAGTCCGCCAACGGCCGACCCATGGCACAAATGTCAGGAAAACCCCCGACATCCTCAAGGCGTCGCACCTCACGGCCGAAATTTGAGAGGAACGTGAAAGTTGGATTCTAGGATGCGCGACTCCCAGGGCCTGGCGAACAGCCGGCACAGAAGCGCGCTGAAGGCATATCGGCAAGCCCTTGTCACCTTTGGAAGCGGGTTTCACAGCCATGAGTAAGGGAGATCTGAGACGCTGGCTGTTGCGCGCGGGCGTCACCCGCTGGCTTTTCGACGCTCCAACTTCGCTTCCACTTTCCACAGGGTCGATGGGCATGTGGGCCGCAAGCCTCTGCCTGACGGGCTCCCTCCTGGGACTGGTGGTCACCCTGCTGTTGCCACACGCCACCCAGTACGGACTGAACCTCACCATTAACGGGCTCCTGAGCGTCGTCGCCCTGGTGCTCGTCCTCAATTCGGACAAGATCGGGAGGATCGGCGCCAACACCCTGGTGGCCGTAGGCACGTTAGCCATCACCCTCCAGGTCGCCACCGGGCATGGCATGGACCCCGCCATCCTCGCCTGTCTCCTCTACGCCTGGATCGCGGTCTACGTCTTTGCGTTCCTTTCAACGGCGGAGGCAATCACCCACATCGGATTCATCGCCGTCTGCTACACGCTGGCGCTCGCCTTCGGCCAAAGGCCCAGCGCGCCTCTCGCTGATTGGGTGCTCACGCTTTCCACGGTGCTTGTCACCTCGGGAGCGGTCGGTTATCTCAGCTACCAGCTGCGCAAGCAGGCGATCACCGACAGCCTTACCGGCATCCCGAATCGCAACGGCTGGGAGGTCGCTTTCGCGCGGGAGATGTCCAGGGCCAGGCGAAGCGGCTCGGCAATCGTCCTGGCGATCTTCGACCTGAACGACTTCAAGCAAGTGAACGACCTTTACGGACATACCGTCGGCGACCGCGTCCTGGTCGAGACCGGCAGCGCCTTGCGTGCTGCGCTTCGCCCCTACGACCTGGTGGTCCGATGGGGAGGTGACGAGTTCGTGGTGTTGGCCCTCCTCAACCATCCTGCGGAGGGGGGCCCGCTCATCGACAGGCTGGTACGAAGCGTTAGGACAAACTCCTCGCTTAGCTGCGGTGCGGTTGTCGCCTACCCGGGGGCCGGCGACGCACACGAGCTCTTGGCGCGCGCCGATGAGGCTCTGTACCGCGCAAAGGACAGCCCCGGGGTCGAGTACTTGCTGGAATCCTTCAGCGACTCCTGAGCGATGGCAAGCTCCCGATTTTCAACACAGCCTTCCGCCACCCGCCAAAGGCCCGCTCGTCTTGCCTTATTGGTGAGTGAGGGTTTTCCTGCCGCCGCTGCAGCGGGTGCTCGCGTTACATCCCTAGCCGGCATATGCCGCAATGCACCCGTCTTGGCCGGTTGTGGCCCAAGTCTCCTGCCGTAGCATGGAGTCCGAATGAAAGCCGTGGCGGCGTGCCATGAGTCAATGGCGGCCCCAAGAGTCGCTGGGTTCCAAGCCACCCTCGGGCGCTACTGGTGCCGGACCCCCTGGGAGCCACTGGCAATGGGGCGGACTTCGGTTCCTACTGGCGTGTAGGTCTACTCAGGATATCGGAGCACGCGCCCCGGAGTTTCGGCACGGTTGGAGTAACCGATCCGACGGGAGCGTCGAGCCTTCAAACGACCGGGATCGAAGAGGAAAGGGAGCTTGAAAATGTCGAATCCGGATGGGGGCGGACTGGATGATGAACACGTGGCCGGCTACGCACGCTCCTTGGGACTCCCCGGCCTGATAGACATCCACGTCCATTTCATGCCGGACAACGTCCTGCGAAAGGTCTGGGCGTATTTCGAGAGCGCCGGACCTTTGATCGGATCGAGCTGGCCCGTCGCCTACAAGCTGCCGGAACCCGAGCGCCTCGACAGGCTGGCGTCATTCGGGGTCGTTCGCCATGGCGCCCTGAACTACCCGCATAGACCAGGAATGGCCGAATGGCTCAACCATTGGAGCCAAGCGTTCGCCGACGTGCACCCCTCGAGCTTTCGGTGCGCCACCTTCTATCCCGAGCCCTCCGCCGAACGCTACGTCAAAGAGGCCATCGAAGGCGGCGCCCAACTCTTCAAAGCGCACGTCCAGGTCGGCGCTTATGACCCGCGTGACGCTCACCTGAAGCCGGTGTGGGGCATGCTCGCTGAATCCGGAGTGCCGGTCGTGACTCACTGCGGTTCGGGACCCACGCC
>JAKAOC010000316.1 GCA_021823385.1 Actinomycetes bacterium | reverse complement strand
GAGCAGTCGATGGCCATGACCGGGAACGATAACTAGCTGCGTCTGCGAAACCCGCGTTGCAAGATCGGCGACCGATCGCGCAGGAATGATCCGATCGCCTAGGCCGTAAATCACACTGGTCTGCATGCGGAGTTCGCCAAGACGACTCTCGACCTTGGCCAACTCCGCAACTAGATGGCGTTGCTCAGCATGAAAGCTCTCGCCATCTCTTCGGTAATGCGCCCAACCCGGAGAGAAGCTGCATACCGCGTTCAACGACCCCACGAGCATCCTTCCCACCAGACGCCGCGCCAAGACGTAATCGACCGCGAGGAGAGCAGATTCCGTAGCTACTGGAGCAACAAGAACCAGGCCTGCTACCAAATCCGGGTGTTCGATCGCAACCAAGGCGGCGACTGCCGCGCCGAAAGAGTACCCAACGACGACGGTTTTATCCCCAAGAAATTGCGCGGCCCAGGCGGCATTGCCAGCGACGTCCAAGGCCATCCCGTCGCCACTCCCCCACCCGGGACGGTCCGGAGAGACAACCGAAATTTCTTTGGCGTGAACCCAACTCATCGCCGCCCGAAAATCGCTACCGCGCCCCGGCTGACCATGTAGGAGGAGAACTGCTCCCTCAGCCACACCGGCTCCCCGCCGAGCGCTCGCGAAACGCCAAATAGGCCAGACTTACAATTGCGGCCGAGACGAATATAGCCGCCAGCCTGTGGTCTGAACCGAAGACCGGCTCGTTGAAGATTGCCGCGGCAAAGCCCACTGCTGAAATCGGCTCTACCACCGCTACCAGCGCAATAGCGCTCCGGAATACCCGATCCTGGAGTGAGCTTTGCACAACCACCAACGCTAGACCACCGACTGCCAAGAGCGCGTAGAGTTCCCATGAGGTTACCACTACCGCGGTACCCCAGCGGCTCCACTGGACTCCGACCGCCCTCTCCAACACGGCAACGTAGCCAAGAAGGCACGCTCCGACCACTGATTTTGCAACGTTAAACCTAGCTAACAAGGGGCGCGCAATACTCACGGCCGCTAGGCCCACGCTCATCGACGCAACGGTACCGAACGCAAGAGCCTGGTAACTTTCGGAAGTGCCGATACCCGGTGGCCGAACCAACAAAAACCCGGCCACTGAAGCCGACGCAACCACAATCGCAACCGATTCCATCAATGGCATTGCTTCATCATTCCACTTATAGTTGATAGCGATCGACAGCGGAAATCCGCAGGCAAGAATGGGCAATACCGTGTCAACTGCACCGTACTTGAGTGCAAAAAACTGCCCAACTCCTCCCGCAAGTTCCAAAGCTCCGCCGGCAAGAAATTTTCGGTTATGAGCGAGGGCTGCCAAAAAACGGACGTGCAGACTCCACTCTTGTCCGACCCTGTTCACGGCGTTGAACTGCAGAACTGCCGCCAAGGCGTAAAGCACCGCTGAACCCAGCGCCAGCAGGATGACCATCTCCCCGGAAAGTCTAGACCACCGGCCTCCTGCCGGTATCTTCAACGCCGTCGTGAGGGGCCCGCAGTTGTTGGTCCAGTCCTAATGCGATCCGGAGCCTCGGGTTCGTTGGGCAAGGTTAGCCCATGGCCTCAGCGTCGGCCGCACTTGAGTTCTCGTTGTGGCCATTGTGGTCGCGTTTCCGGTAGTAGCTGATTGGCTTGGGACCCTGTGGTCGACGCGAAGCGTCGTCCACAAGTCCCCCAGCCGCTATGCGGTCCGCAGCTGGGGGGCCGCATAGCCCTTGTACTTGGCAGCGCCGGCAAGTATCTGCCTCTGCCCGATGGTATCGAGTTCCCTGAACTCGGTGGGGGTCAGATAGCCAAGGGAGCTGTGGCGGCGATTGGCGTTGTAATCGGCTCTGGCGTGATCCAGGATGGCCTGAGCTTCGGCAACGTCCAGGAAGAGCTCGCCATTCAGGTACTCGTCCCGTACACGGCCGTTTAAAGATTCGATCACCCGGTTCTGCCGTGGGGATCCCGGCTCCGTGAAGAGCAGCTCCACCCCCGATCTCGGCGCACCAGTCCGCCAGGAGGCCGGCGATGAATTCAGGTCCATGGTCGACGCGCAGGTAGGCGGGTGTTCCGTTCTCGGACATGCGGCCATCCAGGGTGGCGATCACCCCAAGGCGTCGATGGACCTGGCAGCTCGTGACGGCAGCCAGCGCCGGTCGTACCCGTCCACGATGTTCAAGAGCTTGATCACCCGCTTGTCTTCGCTCTGGTCGAATTGAAAGTCAGCCGCCCAGGTGACGTTGGAGTCAAGGGGCCTGTGCCATCCCGAAGGATTTCCATGGCGCTTGGCGCGCTTCTTCTTGCAGGGCACTTTCAGTCCTGCCTACCTCCAGAGTCTGTGCGCGTAGCTTCGGGCCAGGTGCAAGCCCTCTTCGAGAAGGGCCGCCCAGGCCCGCTTGTATCCACAGCGGGGGTATTCAATCGCATAGGCGCACAGCCATTCGGTGATCTCGGCGTCAAGCTCATTGGGTGGCTTTGGCGTATGGCGCCAGGTGGAGCGGTGCTGGCCGATCAGCTTGCAGGCCCTTCTCTCGCTAACCTCGAACCGGCTGCGCAGCTTGTCGATGCTGCGCCTGCGCCGGTCCGGGGTTAGAAGTTTCCAATGATTAGATAGGATCGGGTGGCTGGAGCTCCGGTGCTGACTCCGAATTTCCCTGGCCCCTTTGGGTGCCTTTCTTCGGACCTGTCGGATTGGAGCTCCGGGTGCCCACTGTGCCCCGGTATAGCCCTCCTCTCGTGTGACTTGATAGGAGCCCGAACGGCACGTCCGTCCTTTCATTGGACTGTCCACATGGAGGCAGGCACCGGCCATGTTGCAGGAGGTGCGAATGAATCAGGTCATCGGCGGCGTCGACACCCACGCCGACGTCCACTGCGCAGCAGTGATTGATCAGGTGGGCAGACTGTTGGGAGTCCGAGGGTTCGGGACCGACCGCCTTTCACTTGGGCAACTTCGGGCCTGGATGGAGGGCTTCGGTGTCCTGGAAGTCGTGAAGATAGAGGGAACCGGAGCCTATGGCGCCGGCCTCACCAGGCACCTCCATGATCACGGGATCAAGGTGCTCGAGGTCTCCCGTCCCAACCGCCGGATGCGAAGGGCCAAAGGGAGGTCCGACTCCCTGGACTCCCAAGCCGCGGCTCGCGCGGTGCCGGAGGGAGTGGCCGGGGTATCCCCCAAGCTCGGCTCCGGGGCAATCGAGTCCGGGCGGGTGCTTACGGTCAGCCGTACCGGAGCGATGAAGGCGCGGGTTGCGGCTATCAACACCCTCAAGGCGATGATCGTCACCGCCCCGACCGAGCTGCGCTCGTCGCTGCAGGCCCTACACAGTCGCCAGGCGCTCATCGACACCTGCGCGGCTTTTCGCATCGGCGCATCCGATGCGGCGGATACCACCATCGCCACCACGCTGGCGCTTAGGACGCTCGCCAAACGGATCCGCCCCCTGGATGCCGAGATCGCCGAGACCGATGGTCAGTTGGCCACCTTCGGGATGGGGGTGGACACCACCTCGGCACTCTTGGTGACCATCGGGGACAACCCCGACCGGCTCCGTTCCGAGGCGGCGTTGGCCCGGCTTTGTGGCGTGGCACCTATCCCGGCCTCATCGGGAAAGGTCCGTCGCTATCGCCTCCACCGTGGCGGAGTCCGCCCAGCCAACCGACCTCTGCACGTTGCCGTGATCGCAAGACTCAGGTACGACCCGCGCACGCGGGCCTACATGGAACGCAGGGTCTCGGAGGGGCTCTCCAAGTTGGAGGTGATCCGCTGCCTGAAGCCTTATCTGGTCAGGGAAGTCCTGCGCGCCCTGAGACAGGATTACCGAGAACTCCGCGGGACTTGATCTATAGGAGCGTCCGAGGCGATCTCTTTCAGCATGTCGATGTCGAGTGCCTGGTCGGCGACGATCTTTTTCAGGCGCTTGTTCTCGGTTGCCTTCACGCCGCCGTAGGTGTTTTTCCAGCGGTACCAGGTGGTCGCGGTGATTCCGAAGGAGCGGGCCACCTCAGCGACGGTGGCGCCCTTGTTGAGCATCTGGTCGCCTTCAGCGACCTTTCTGATCACCTGTTCGGGTGCATGGCGCT
>JAKAOC010000315.1 GCA_021823385.1 Actinomycetes bacterium | reverse complement strand
AGCGCGCTCGTGGTCGAAGCGATTCGGAGCGTCAACCCCGATGAGGTCATTTTCCTTGGCGGACAGATCGTCCATGCGCCTCACAACGTCGCCGCCGAGACGACCGTTCGGTCCAATACGCCGCGCCTGATGCGCTCGCTCGGCCTGATGCCGGACCACTACACGGGTCCCACGACCATCATGGGCAGCGTCCAGGTCGAACTCGAGAATCTGGGCATACCCCTTGCCATCGCCTGGTCGAGCGTCCCACACTATCTGGCTCAAACGCCTTCGCCCAAGGCAGCGCAGTCTTTGGTCGCCAAGGTAAGCGAGCTCTTCAAGCTCGATCTCGACGCCGGCGAATTTGATGCCGCGGTCGCCGAGTACGAAGACGCCATCACCAAGATCATGGAGTCGGACGACGAGGTGTTCAGCTATCTCTCCCGCTTCGAGAGCGAGGAAGAGGAGGACGAGGCCATCGGGCTCGAGGAGTACGTCTCCACCGATCCGAGCGGGCTCGCCACCGATCTGGCCGAAGAGGCCGAGGACTACCTCCGCCAGATACGACGCGACATCGACTGAGTCCTCAGGCGCCTTCCTGGGACCAAAGCGGCTCGCGAACCGGGTCGAAATAGGTCGGGCCGTCGAACCCGTCTATGGCGCGAAAAGCCATCGGAGTCCAACGCTCGGGCCTGATCATCGGCTCAGGCAGATGGTCACGCGAAAACCAGCCAACGTCCCTGCACTCCAGGGGATGCGCCTTGAGCGTGCCCCCTAGCGCTTTGCAATAGAACATCATGGAATACAGCGGTACCGCCGTGAAGCCGCGGCGCAGGCCATCGTAGACCCCGAGCAGCCTGACCGGCTCGACTTCGATCCCTGTCTCTTCCCGAACCTCTTTGACCGCGACCTCGGCGGGGGAGTAGCCGACGTCGGCCCAGCCCGTTGGGTAAAGCCAAATGCCCGAATCGGCGCGTTGAACCAGCAGGATCTCCCCATCGTCGTTTCCGACCACCGCGGCCACGGTGCTTTTGGGCGTCACGTATCCGGGAATCCCTTCACCGATGGTCGAGCGCCAGAATTCAACGATGTCGTCAGCCGAAGCACCATCCTCGAAGCCGATCCCGGCAATTGCCGCCGCGCTGCGGATCTCTGCCGCAACGTGCATGATCTCTTCGAACCGCTCTCGCTCGTACAGGCTCTTGGTAAAGCCCATCCCCGTGACCGCGGAGCCAGCCAGCGTCTCGGCCCACCTCAGCAAGGTGCTTCTTGCGATCTCCATTTAGGTGACCTTTCATCGACGGGACTAATTACCCTAAGTTTTCTTCCCTTTCCCATGCCTACCATTGGCCTATGGGTGAGGGTCGTTGTCGGCATCTGGCGAGGAACGGGAGTAACTGCGGCCTTGAAGCAAAGCGTTGCGGAGGCGGCTGCATGTTCTTCGAGCCGACTCGGCGGCGCGTAAGTTTCCGCATGAAGTGGGAGCGCCTGAGCGGATCGCGAATGCGCGCACGCCGCGGCTGATCCGCCTCCCGATTTACGATTCGACAACGTCTCCCAGCGACTCGACCTCCACGCCAGACTCCTCCAGCCACCGAATCCCGGACTTGAGGTCCTCAGGCTCGCCTTCCAGCTCGCATACGAGCCATCCGGTCCCCTCATCCACGCTGGCCCGGCGAATGTTTGCCAAGACGTTGTGGTCCTTGGCCAGCACCGCGATTATGGGCTTGGTCACCAGGCCGGGAGGGTATATCAGCTTGACTCGCATCTGTGCCATGTCCCCAATCCTAAGCCCAAATAACGGGCCCTCGGAGGCTAGGCGCGGGGCCTTCGGGCCAACGAGCGGTTCATGTTCCCTGAGGTGAAGCCGGCGAGGTCCAAAGTCACGTAGCTGTAGCCGATCCGACGCAGTTCGCCATCGACCTCCGAGGCCATCTCGGCACAGGCCGAAAGCTCGCCACGGCCGACCTCGATCCTGGCCGTCTCGCCGTAGTCCCGAACCCGGATTTCCTTGAAGCCGACCGAGCGCAGGTACCGTTCCGCCCGTTCCACACGGGAAAGGGTCTCCAGGGTGATGGGAGTGCCATACGGAACTCGGGAGGACAGGCACGCCGCCTGAGCCTTGTCCCAGTTGGGCAGCCCCAAGGCGCGCGCGTGCTCGCGGATCATCTCTTTGGTCATACCCGCCTCGAGCAGAGGAAAGCGCCCTCCGGCTCGGGCCGCGGCGCCCTGTCCGGGCCGATAATCCCCTTGATCCGAGGCGTTGACTCCGAGCACCACGACCGCCTCGTGCTCGTCCGCAATCGGGACCAGGGCCTCCATGAGTTCGCTCTTGCAGTAGAAACAGCGGAGCCCGTCATTCTTGAGGTACTCGTCGTTGGAGAACTCCGTGGTGGCAACCACCCGGTGCTGGATTCCCAGCTCCGCGGCCAACTTTTCGCACTCGTCGAGCTCGTCGCGTGGCAAAGATGGCGAGTCCGCGGTCACGGCCAGGGTCCGCCCGGGCAACACCCGCGCAGCGACGGCGGCCAGGTAGGTTGAGTCGACGCCACCCGAAAATCCCACCACCACGGCCCTGAACCCGGCGAGCACATCCTCCAGGTTCGCAACTGCGTTCTCGAACTCGAAATCCATCAGTGAGAACCTAACCCGCGAACGGGAAATAGCTTCAGAAGGACGCTTCCAGGACCGATTCCACATCGCCGATCATGCCGGTGTAGAAGGGACCGAAATCCCCATAGATCGCGGAGGCTTCGTCGAAGCGCATCGTATAGACGACCGACTTGAGATCATCGGGGTGAGCCGCGAAAAGAGTCACACCCCACTCGTAGTCGTCAACGCCCGTCGATCCGGTGACCAGCTGCACGACCCGGCCGGCAAAGGCGCGGCCCGACTTCCCATGCGCATACATAAGCTGCTCGCGCTCCTCATATGGGAGCCTGTACCAGTTCGCCCCGTTCTCGCGGCGCTTGGACATCCCATAGAAGCAAACGTTGTACATGCCCGCAGGCGGCAGCACCGGATGCAGGCGAGGCTCCTTCCTCTCGGCAGGCATCCCGGCGGCGTACTCCGATACCTCGGTGATCGAGACATACGAGTCAACGACCACCAGGCCCGAGCGCTCAATGTCCCTCTGCCACTCCCGCAGCCGCACAAAACTCTCACCCAAGCCCAGGAAACCAACTCGCGCCTTATGGCCGAGCAGGGTGAAGGGGATGACCTGATAGCCATCTTCGATTGCCGCCTTGCAGGCGGCCGCCACCGCCGCCGCATCCAGCGACGCCCCGGCGTCGCAGAACAGGTGCAGCACCGACCAGCCCGTCGTGGGCTTGTAGGCGTCCTCGGTGGTCGAGAGCCGCGGGAAAAACACGTCCGCCAATCAAATACTCCTTGCTAGTGCCGCGCCAGTTTGCGCGCCGATCTCGTCACTCATCGTCGTTCGCCGACATGGGAAGGCCGGAGTCCAAGGCAAGCTCGCCGGTTGTGAGCTCGGCCTGGGCCGCAACTGCTCCCGTACGGAAGCCGAGCGGCGCCTCGGGCAGCGGGGTCGCCACCGGGCGATGCTGTCGATGCGCCTCGACGACGGACAGGTGGTACCGCTCAATTTCAGCCATGAACACAGGGTCGTCGTAGGCCCGGCCGTCCACGATTGGCCCTTGATGGCGGTCGATTATCGCGGTTATATCCTCGCCGGTGACGGTCTTGTAGGTCTCCAGCGCATGCGCCACCGCCAGCACGTTGGATCTGTTGTCCTCCAGCAGATCCCTGACTCGGCGGTACAACTCGTCCAGCTTGGCCTCGATGCGGTCGGAAAGGACCTGTGGCACTGGCTTTTCGTCACGGCGACCACCGGGCCCCCGGCCGGTGGGGCGCGATGGCCCGGTTCCGGTGCGCTGGGCAACGGCGTGCGAGGAGATAGTGGATCCCATGCCCCAGTAGCCCTCCATCATGGTGGCCACTGCCGTCGCCGCCTCCAGGTCGCCGGAGACTCCCGAGGAATTGTCCCCCTCGAAGAAAAGCCTCTCACCGGCCAGTGAGGCAAGCGCGGACATGATGTCGACCTCGTACTCGGACCGCCACTTGGTGAAGAGGTCCTCGGTAGGAATAGAGGCCACCACAC
>JAKAOC010000314.1 GCA_021823385.1 Actinomycetes bacterium | reverse complement strand
GCTGAGTTCGAGCGCGTTTCCCGTAGCCAGGGTCTGGGCCTCTTCGGCAAGCCGGAGGCGCGCTGCCGCCTCGGCTGCGGCGATCTGCTTGACGCGTCTCTCCATCTCTGCCAAGCGAAGGGCGATTACGAGCTTCCCGCGCGGCGCGCTCACGACACACCCCGCATTGCCTCTGCGAGCAAGGACCAGGATGTCTCCACCGGACTGAGCTCGTGAACGTCCTGGCCGAAAACCGCCTCGAGGCGCTCGTGAACGGCGATGGCCAGATCCAGCTGCTGGTTCACGCCGGGGCGGTACGCGCCGACCTCGATCAGGTCCACGGAACCCTGGTAGACGGCAAGCAGCCGGCGGGCGGACTGCACCAATAGACGCTGGCGGTCGGAGAGGATGGACGATTCGAGGCGAGAGACGGAGTCGAGCACGTCGACCGCGGGGTAGTGGGACATCTGTGCCCGGGTGCGTGAAAGGGTGATGTGACCGTCGAGGATGGAGCGGGCGGCATCGGCGACCGGATCAAGCATGTCGTCGCCATCGACCAGCACCGTGTACAGAGCCGTGATGGACCCCTGGTCGGAGCTGCCCGCCCTCTCCAAGAGCCTGGCCATAAGGGAGCCGACCGAAGGCGGGTAACCACGCATGGTCGGAGGCTCTCCGGTCGAGATGCCCACCTCGCGTTGAGCCATGGCCAGGCGGGTGAGCGAATCCATGATGAGGAGGACATCCTCTCCCTGGTCGCGGAACCACTCCGCGATGCGGGTGGCGGTGAGTGCCGCGCGGATGCGCACGAGCGCAGGCTGATCGGAGGTGGCCACGACCACCGCGGCGCTGGCGAGGCCCTCCTCGCCGAGGTCGCGTTCGATGAACTCGCGCACCTCGCGCCCGCGCTCGCCGATGAGGGCAAGAACCTTTACGGGAGCCTTGGTGCCGCGAATGGCCATGGATACGAGCGAGGATTTGCCCACGCCGGCTCCTGCGAATATTCCCAGGCGCTGACCCTTTCCGCAGGCGACCATGGTGTCCAGGACCCTGATCCCCAGCGGCAGCTGCTCGGTGATGAGCGGCCTGACCAGCGGTGCCGGGGCGGCATTCAGCACCCCCACCATGTCCTCGGCCACTACCGGCCCCATCCCGTCGATTGGGTGGCCGTTGGCGTCGACGATCCTTCCCAGTATCGACCTGCCGACCGCGACCGCGGGCGCGCGGTTGAGGGGGATGGCCCGGGCTCCGAAGCGAACGCCGGCCAGCTCCCCATAGGGCATGCAGACCAGACGCCCGTCACTGATGGCGACGACCTCTGCGAGAATCTTGTCGGCGCCTTCGATCTCCACTCGGATCGCTTCCCCGAGCGCGGCGTCGACTCCCTCGACCTCGAGGTGGAGGCCGACCATGCGGCAGACACGACCCTCGGGCACGGGGCGGATGGAGCGCTTCAGCTCGTCCTTCCAGGAGGCCGGAATCAACTTGGCCTCACGAGCTGCTCAAAGGTCTCGCGCAGGCGTTCCAGTGCTGCACCGGGGCTCAGGTCGACGCGCGTCGCACCGAATCTCACCACCGCCTGGGCCGGTGCGCAACGCTCGTCTTCCACGACTTTCAACCGTGCGGGAAAGCTGCCGGGCAGGTTGGCCAGCAACTCGGAAAGATAGGCAACCGAGTGGGGATGGACGTGTATCTCGACCTCGGTGGCCACGTCGAGCCGGGCCAATAGTTCGGGGAGTTCAGACGATACGCGCTCCATGCCTTGGCCGGGGCGCGATCCGAGGAGCGCCTCGGTCAGCTCGAGAGCCAGCTCGAGAACGTCCTGGGCCTGCAATGCGAGCGACCGGCGGGTCTCGCCCTCGAAAGCCTGAGTGAGCGAGGCAAGGAGGTGTTGTCTGGCCTCGGTCTCGGCGAGCGCCTGTTGGAGCGACTCCCGGGCGGCCTCGGCGCCTTCGCGCCGGCCCTGCTCCAGGCCGGAGGCGAAGGCCTCCTCCACCAGTTCGGATACCGGCTTGTGCGATGCGTAGGGGTCGCGGCTTGCGGCAAGCTCCTCGATGGCGGGAAAGGTCAACGGCATCACGACTCCGTTTGGTGGAAGCAATTCGTTCATACCTTCCTCAGCTGATCAGCTCTTCGTCGCCGCGGGCCAGAATGATTTCGCCTTTTGCCTCGAGTTCGCGGATCACCTTGACCACGCCGATGCGCGCGATCTCCACCGTGCTCTTGCGCACGGGCCCGAGGTTCTCTATCTGTTCGATCAGGTCCTCGCCGGCGCGTTCCGAAAGGTTGCGCATTATCGCGTCCCGCAGGTTGTTCCCGTAGCCTTTGAGGGAGACGGCCAGGTCCGTGACGGGAACCTGGCGGAGCACCTTCTGCAACGTCTTGTCGTCCAGTGTGAGGATGTCCTCGAAGACGAACATCTGGCTGCGAACCCGGTCGGCAAGCTCTCCGTCGATCTCCTCGAGCTCGGTGAGGATCCCGCGCTCCAGCCCCTGCTCGACTTTGTTGAGTATGGCCACCAGCGACTGCACGCCCGAACGGACGGTGGCGGCCTCTACGCGGGAGACGATCGAGACCTTCTGCTGCAGCACTGATGCCACGGCGTTCACCGTGGCCGGCTCGACGCTGTCCATCAATGCGATTCTGCGTGAGACGTCGGCTTGAGCGTCCTCCGGGAGGGCCGCGAGTATTGCGGCGGAGACGTCGGGCGGGAGCGAGGCGAGCAGCAATGCGATGGTCTGCGGGTGCTCGGTGGCCAGGAACGAGGCGACTTTGTTGGGCTCAACTTCCTCAAGGAAGGCGACCGGGCTGCGCTCCTCCTCATGCACGAGCTTTTCGAGCAGCTCGTCCGCATCCTTTGGGCTGACGCGGGTGGCCAGCAATTCGCGTGCCACGTCGATGCCTCCTTGCGCGACAGCGGCGGCCGCGGCCACGGACTCCACGAACTCCTCCATCAGCGTCGCAATCTGGTCCGCATTGAGGGTGGGCAAGTTGGCGATCTCGACCGTGAGAGCCACCGCCTCGGCTTCGCTCATCCCGCGCAATATGCCCTCCGCGCGTTCGGTGCCCAGCTGCACCAGTATGGCCGCCGCTTTCTGGGAGCCGGTTAGTTCCTTGGTGCGCATCACGGCCTCGCGCTCATCCAAACACGCAGCAACTTAGCCACGTCGTCGGGGCGGTTCTCGATGAAATCGGCTACCTCGGCTACGCGCGCCCTGGCAGCCGGAGCGCCCATTCCCAGGGAGGCGAACTCGGCGGTGGGCAGTGCGGGCGGGTAGATCTCGTCGTCCTCGGCGATCCCGCTATCGGACCCGTGGCGGCGCCCACTTCGGAGGATAAGAAGCACGACCACGACGAGAGCAATGGCCAGCAGTGCCGTCTTTGCCATGGGCATGGCGTTCGCAATCAGGGATCCTTGCGCCTTGGCTGTGGTCTGCGTGCCGGCGAAGGGCATCCGAACCACCGAAACGGTGTCACCCCGCTGCAGGTTTATCCCGGCGGCCGCGGCTACCAGTGCCTTGACCTGGCTGACGCTTATCCCCTTGACCGAGGAGTCGATCAGCACCGCGACCGAGAGGCGCTGGATCTGCCCGGGCGCCTGCTGAGTGGTCTGGTTGACCTGGCCGACCGCATAGCTGGTCTGGGTCTGCTTCTGGTTGTAGTTCGAAGTCTGGTTGTTGCCGGTGGCAGGTGTTATCGATCCGAGAACCCCGCCGGGAACGGTGCCGTTGCCGGTGTAGGTCTGCGTCGAGGACGAGGTCTGGGTGGGGACGGTGACCGGCGAGCCTTTGGGGGTTGTCTGGATGGTCTGGCTCTTGGTTGTCGACTGGTTGAAGTTGAGCTGGGCGGCAACCTTTACCGCTACGTGGCCGGCGCCGGCCGCGTTCTGGAGAAGCGAGGTGAGCTGGGACTCGAGTTGCGAGTCGAACGCGGTGGTCGCGCCGGTGTCCAGCGAGGCTGTGTCGCTGAAACCCGGCGCTGCCAGGATGTTGCCGTTCTGGTCGACCACTGTCACGTTGCCCGGCGAGAGGTTCGGGATCGAGGAGGCGACCAGGTGCACGATGGCTTGCGCCTGCTGGGCGCTCAGTGACGCTCCCTGCGCGAGGGTGACCAGGACCGAAGCCGATGGGCTCT
>JAKAOC010000002.1 GCA_021823385.1 Actinomycetes bacterium | reverse complement strand
GCATGTCCGCATCGCAGCGGTGGGATATGACGGGATTGGTGAGAATCCGGTGGGACGCGATCCGGGGCAGCAGAAGGGCCGGTGCTCTCGCACCGGCCCTGACCTGCACTTTCTCTGGTGGCGGGGGGACCACTTCTTGTGGCGCCCAACTGACTTCTGACTACATGTAGTGCCTGATGAAGCAGTACGCACAGTGCCCCTGCACAACCCGTTGCACATGCGTCGCTCCGCATCGAAGGGCCACCATCTGGAGGCAACTCCCCCTCCTGCAAAACGCTTCGACTCCGTTGCCAACTTGCACGATGCCACGAACCCACAATGCCCAAGCCATGTCACAGTGTCAGGGAAGTTGGCGGCAGACCCGGATTCACCGAAATGCGCCTGACCACCACGCACTCGCAGGAAGAGTGGGTATCCCCACTTAGTGCGACTCCGAAGTCTTGACGGCGAGCGCGGCACTCCAAACGCGGGCCAGTAGCGCCTCGGCGCGAAGATCACCGGTCGGCGTCGTCGCCAGGGCCCCCAGGGAGCGCAGCGCTTCCACCACGGCCCCACCGTCGACGCCCGGTTCGTCGACCAACTCGGCCAACTCCTCGGCACTAGCACTCTGCGTGGGATCCGCCCCCAAGAGGGCGAAGAGCCCTTGGGCGGCCGGCAAGGCGTCGGTGAGCACCGAGGCCAGCGCGCGACGCACCACTTCCTCGCTCAACAACTCGCGCAGCTGCCCAAGCACGACCGAGTTCGGGGCGGCCGGGTTGGCGCCGATGATGTCGTCGGCCAGGTCGATAAGGGCGGGCCAACCGCCCGTCAACTCCAAGAGGTCTTGACGCGACCCCTCGTCTTGGAAGACGTCCTCGTAACTCGAGGACCAGGCCCGCGTCCCCAACTGGTCGTAGCGGCGCAGGGCCAGCACCTGGACCGGCGTGTCGGCGCTCGGTGAAAGGTAGGGCACCCACCACTCCATACCGGCGGGGTCGACCACGAAAGCCACACTCGAACGGGGTGCATCGGCCCCACGGTTGAGAGCCAGGCGCAGTGACTCCTCGGCCGCCTCGGCGTGGACGGCGCGAAGGTCCGAGATGATGACGCGCGGCACCTCGCCGGTCGCCTGGGCGAGGGCCTTGCGGAAGCCCGCCGCGTTCTTGGGTGTGCTCAACTCGAAGCGCGGTGGACGTTGGGCGGCGGCCTGACGGAGCGCCTCGGCCACGACGTCGGCGTCGGTGGCCGCCGAACCCACGATCAAAGAGACCTGGGATGCCCCGGTGCCGATCAGGTCAGCCAGCTGGGCCCTGGTAAACGGCGCACGGCGGCCGCCGGGGAGGCGCTCGCGTACTTCAGAGGACTCGAGCGGCACGGGCTCTCGGGCCTCTTCTTCCAAGAGGGCTTCTTCCACCTGTTCGGCCGTGCCCAAGAGGCGCAGCACGTTGGCCGAGCGCAGGCGCCAGCCCCCGCCGGTAGGGTCGGCCGAGAGCACGCCCAGGCCGGCCAGCTCTTCGAGCAACGAGCGAAACTCCGAGGCGTCTACCCCGGCGAAGCCGGCCGGCCACCACCGGGTCGTTTCGGTGCGCAGGGCGGTAGCGCTCAGAGCGAGATCGGGGCCCTGCTCGTGGGCCAAGAAGGCCAACGTGTAGGTGATGACCTTGTAGCGCGGGTCGAGCTCCAAGGTGAGCTCGAGCTTCTCCTTGATGGCCTTCTGCAGCTCGCGCGATCCGGCCACCTCTTCGACGTCGGCTTCGGCGACGGTGATGGGGACGGCATTGAAGCGGTCGGCTCCCTTCACGCACATTCGCTCGATCAGGGCGTGGGCAAAGAGGTGCAAGAGGGCGGGCTGATAGTTGCAGTAAGCCAGGATGCGGCTGACCAACGCGTCGGACTCAAAGCGCAGCCCCAAGGCGTCACAGGGCCGCTCGATCAAGTTGTTGGCCGGCTGGGGGTCCAAGAACCCGATGACCGCCGGAGCGCCCAGGTGAGCGATGGGGTGGTTCGACACGGTGGCGAAGCGCTGCACCTGGTGCAGCCCGGTCCACACCACCTTGAAGCGCCGGCCCCGGCTGTCCATCAAGTCCTTGAGGCGCGAGGTGGTGACGAAGCTGGTCTGGGCGTCGAGGTCGAAATAGCGGTCGGCCTCGTCCAAAAGGACCAGAATCCGCCCCTCGGGATGGGCGTCGAGCCAGGCCGCCACCCCGGCGGTCACCGCCGCCATGGCGTCCCTTTGCGCCTGGCGCGAGGAGGGCAGTACGCCGGCTTCAGCCAGCTTGGCCAAGAGCTCGGTCCACACGACGTCGGGCCGGCCGGACTCGTCGACCGGCGGCTTCAAGTTGATGTAGACGGCGACGTGGTCGCGCACCTTGTTGAACTCGCGCTCGGCCGTGCGCAATAGGGCGGACTTGCCGAGTTGGCGCCCGCCGTAGACAAGGCACGTGCCGCTCTGGGCCTGGACCGCTCCAAGCTGCACACTGCGGCCGTAGAACATCTCGATCGGGCAGTCCCCTGACGGCGGCCGGTAGGGGTTACCGGCGGTGAAGGGCAAGGTGGCCCGCATGAACGGCTCGAAGCGGAACTGGCCGAGCGCGGCCAGCCAGGCCAGCACGGCGTCGTCGGCCACCACAGCGGGGGCCAGATTGCGCCGCCGCATCAGCCGGGCCAGGGCCACCCGGCGCTCCATAGGCATGGTGCCGGGATGAAGGACCAGTACCGGGACCCGAGCACGGTCCTGCTCGATCCACTCACAGAGGGTCTCAGGTCCTGGGGCGCCGGTGACCAGTACGCAGCGCAGCCGGTTCTCCGACGCCGAGCCGAAGAAGGGGACCAAGGCCTTGCCGGTCCGGCTCACTTTGATCAGGTCGAACCACTTGCGCTGGGGCGAGGTCGGGATGTCGCGGGTGGCGGTGCGCTCGAGATTCCCCGCCTCGATTCCCATCAGGCGCAACGGCCGGCGCAGCGCCCCCAGCATGTCGGCGGGCGTCTTGTCGTCGGAGAGCCGGCGCCAGTCGGCCAGCGCGTTCACCACATCGGCGCTGGTCCGCTCACCCAACTGGGTGAAGTCGAGCGGACCGAAGGTTGCTCGCTTGGTGACTGCCTCGATCAGGGCGTCGCTGATCCCCTCTCCCACGGCCTCGGGAACGGCGGGGAAGACGCTCTCAATGCCGAAGCGCTCCTCGGTCGCCCCTGACACGTCCTCACCGCGCTCGGCCAGCTGCAGCATCTCAGTGGCGGTGGCCAGGTCACCTTCGGCCACCCGTTCAAGCACTGCCGAAAGGGCGTCGGGGAACTCGACACAGCGGGCGCGGGCCATGGCGTCGAAGCGTTCGATGGCCGTCGCCTTGGCGGTCGCCAACTCGGCGGTGATGGCTTCGAGCTCACTCAATTGGCGGGCCACGTCGGTGCGTTCGAGGTCCCGGGCCGCTTCGAGCCGGCCCGACAGCGCGGCATAGGCGTCCTCACTCACGTAGAGCTGCCGGCGGGCGCGGTCCAAGAGGGCTGAGACGTCGCGCGCTGCGCCCGATATCTCGGCCCGTGCCTCGGACAGCACCACGTTGCAGCGCTCGATCATGGATCGCGCACCAGCGTCAAGGCTGGCCTGGGCCAACTCGGCCAGGCCCAAGGCGGCGGGCACGTCGCGCCGTTCCAGGCGGGTGTCGAAGGCGCTGCCCAGGTCGCGCCCGAGCCCGGCCAGCACGGCCTCGAGGTCTAGCGGGCCGTCGGGGGTGAGGGCGACTTGGACGCCTTGGTCGCCGAGGAGGAGTCCGCCGGCGCGCACGGCCCGCAGCGGCGCATCGGTGCCCACCGGCGAGTTGCCATCGGTGAGGGCATAGAACTCCTCGAGGATCAGGAGCGCTCCGGCTGTCCCCGGGCCCCGGAGCTCCAGTGCGCGGGTGGCGTCCGAGCGCGCTTCTGAGGTCTCGCGACGGAGCTTCTCGATAGCCTCTTCGTCGGAGTTCGACGCGCTGCGCTGGCGGATAGCCAGGGCGTCGGCGGCATCGCACCATGCCAGGGCGGCGTTGACCGCGTCGTCCCAATGGCGGCACAGCGCTTGGTGGGCCGAGCCCTCGATTGACTTGGTGATGGACTTGTCACGCACCTTGCGCTCGGTGTCGCTGATGGCGCGCCGGCTGACCCGTCGGTCCTTCATCTCGGTGGCGGCACTGCGCACGGCGGCACTGCGCTCGATCCGGTTGGCTGCGGCATCGGCCAAGGCGGCGAGTGGTCCGCTCGCGAGCAGCCACTCCTTCCAGACGCGGCCGGCCGGGGCGAAGGAGAACTGGCGCGGCACCAACTCCTCGGCGGTGGCCTCGGCGGCTTGCCGGGCTTGGGCCTCGAGCCCGGATAGGTCGCCGGCGGCTGAGAGGGCGGTGGCTTTGGTGAGCGAGAGCCCTCGGCGGCCGAAGGCCACCACGGCGCCGGACACGGAATCGATCGCCTGGTCGTCGAAGTGGCTAGCAATGATGCTGACCAACTCGTAGATCGCTGTCTCCGGCGCCAGCACAGAGGCCCGTAGCGCCGCTGCCCAGGCGCTCAACTGGACGGCCTCTGACCCTGAGATTCCCGCGCTCACCAGCTCGGGCAGGCTCTCGCCCAAAGCATCGGCCAGTTCGCCGGGGCCGTGGATGGCGGCGGCCAGGGCAGCGCAATGCGCCAGGGTGGACGGCTCCCCGGAAGCTTCGAGGATCCAGGCAGCGAGTGAGAAATTCCCTGCGTCGAGCGCGGCGAACACCCCGGCATTGCGGCGCTCCTCGAGCTCGATGGCTGCTTCGAACTCGGACTCCTCGCTGGCCGTCCCATCGCCGTTGTACGCCGGAGCAACCGGTTCTGCGACCACCGGTTGATTGAGGCGCGGTCGGGTCAGCGGTGCGGGCACGCTCGGGGCAGCGTCGGTCGGGGGCAGCGGAGTGGCAATGGCATCGGCATCACCGGGCGCTGTGTCTTGGAGAGCGTTGTCGTCGAGTGTGGTGGTACCGACCTCGGCAGGCAGCTCGGTCCCTTCGTCCCCATCCGGAGGCGTGTCTGCGACTATCGCGTCGCCGCTCTCGGCGACGGCACCACCATCGTCTTCTTCGTCTTCGTCGTCGTCCTCGTCGTCCTCAGGCGGCAAGAGCAAAGTTCCACGCACGGCTGCAGTGAGCGTGGCGGCGAAGCGATCAGCGCCGAAGGCCGCACGGGCCGCTGCCTCGAGTTCGCTTAACACCAAAGGGTCGGCCTCGGGATCACGTGCCGCTCTGACCAACGCCTGAAGGGCGGACAGGAACCCGGTCAACTTCAGATCATTGCCCACGGCGGCCGCCCGGAGCTCGACCAGTTGCGGCTCGAGCGCGGCCGGACCGACCACGCTGGCCAACGGTGGAACGTTCGCGTCGTCGATTACGAATTGGCGTGCGACCTCGACGGCAGAGACCAGCAGGGACAGCGGCGGAACTCCGCCGATGGGCTCGCAGCGCTCGGCAAGTTGCTCGGCGGCGTCGCAGACAGCGCGCAGGGTCTCGATGCTCTGCGCGCCCAGCACCTCCCCGCTCTCGATCACCGCAGTCGCTGATTCGAACGTGCTGAGCGCGTCGGTGATGACACCGAAGTAGCCCTCGAGGGCCGAGTCGAGGTCGTCGAGGTCACAGTGGTTGTCCAACAACGCGTTGACCAAGCTCTCGGTCCCTGCGGTCATCAATGACCGGAACTCTGGGTCGACCTCAGCCTCTAGGTCACCTTGGACGTGATCGTCGTCGCGAAGGCAACGTAGATCGGCCACGTGGGCGAATGCTTCGGCCAACTGGGCGATCTGCGGGTCATCGGAGAGCTCCGGACCGAACAGGTCGAGCTGCCCCAGGGCCCAGGTGCCGGCGGCCACCGTGAGCGGCGACTTGCAGCACAGGTCCCCCACCAAGGCGGCCCGGAGCACCGCGGGGTGAAAGCCGGACACCAGCGCGGAGACCACCTCGGGGTCCCCGTCACTCAGCGCTCGATGGGCCTCGGTGGCGATCCCTTGTCCCAGGAAATGCAGCATCTGGGCGGCCCGTCCTGGAACGCGTCCTGAGCGCAGGATCAAGTTGGCGTCGGCCAGACCCGGTTTGCGCGGCGCCGGAGTGCGGTGTTTGCGCAGGAAACCCTCGAGCACCGGCCTGGGGATGCTGGCGAAGAGAGACTGCATCCCTTCGGGCCCAAGCGCATTCCACGCCGAGCGCACCACCTTGTCCCGACGTTGGGCCACCAAGGCACCCAGGACCTCGGCGCAGCGTTGCGCCTCTTCCTCGTCGCTGAAGGGGCCGCCCAGGGCGGCCTCCGCGCTGTGGCCCAGGTCGTCGTACGTCACGAGGCCGTCCCCTTCCCTCGAGTGTGGGCGATGACAAAGGTGTACCCGCTCGGCAGGGTCTCGGGCAACGAGGCCCGGTTGGGGGCCTGGTCCCTGAACCGACGGTAGATGGCTTGGCGCTCGCCGCGGGCCACTTCAGAGACGCTGAGCCGGCGCAAGTGCAGCACCACCCGATGGGCCCGGTGGTGCCGAGCCCTCTCGACGCTCTCGGCCAGACCGGCCGAGGCCCCACCGAACAGGCCGCCCGAGGGACCCTCTCGCTGAACGCGCCGAGTGGTGCCGGGCCTGACCCGGAAGATCCACCCTCCCGCTTCGGGCCGGGCCCGACCGCCTGCGCGCAACGCCTCGTTGATGGCCTGGAACTCTTCAAGTCCGGGATCCGGTCCGAAGATCATCTCGGCCAGCTTCGACGTGGAGAGACGCCGCCATCCACTCCCAACGTCCTCGCCGTGGCGGGCCAGTCGGGCGATGGCCAGTTGCTCGAGGGTGAAAGGCTGCCGATGAGCGAGGCGCGGGTCGACCAGCGAGCGGTCGAACGCGTAGTCGTAGACCGCGCCAGCGAGAGTCACCGGCTCGGGAAGCACTGTGGTGGAGGCCCGCACCAAGGAGCTCCCGGGCCGAGCCAGACAGTTGATCTGGATGCCTGTGAAGAAGTCGAAGGGGAAGCGTACTGGGGAGAGCCAGGCGCCGTCGGCCGAGAGGGCGACCTCCTGGGACACTTCATCGGGCGCAATGTCGCCCGAGTGGGCGAGGCGCAGCACGATAGTGCCGTTGACGGGGACCAGCCGAGCGGCGGCGTCCACGTGAAGGCGCTGTTCGACCCGGTGGCTCTCGCGCAGGGCCGTAGTCCAAAAGACGGGGGACACCGAGTCATCAGGGGTGGTGTCGTCAGGGATGGTGGGATCGGCGGTGGATTCCTCGGCGAACTCGGTCTCTTCATCGACCAGCAACTGATCGGAGTGGCCGGCCTCCCCTGAGGCGCCCAGCCCCAAGGCAAGCGTCGGGGGGTAGCCCACGAGTGAGCAGATCATGTGCTCTTCGAGGCGCTCGGCCCGCCAGATGCCGCCGAATTGCCTGTTGTCGTCGAGGCGCAGCACGACGTCGGCCTCGTTCATCGAATAGATGCCGTCAGGGGCGCGCTCGGCCAAGGTGGCGGCCACCAGGGCCCCGGTCATCACGGCGTTGCGGGCGTAATTGGAGAAGCGCAGATTGCTATCGCCGACCTTCCCGCGGAGCAGTGGGGAGAAGGCCCGGTAGACGATGCGCTGGCGCTTGGGCACCCGAGCGAGCGAGCTCACGATCGAGCCGGCATCCGACGGTCCGCCCGGCGCGTTCTGGTCGCCGCGCAAGGTGGCGTAGTCCTCGAGCAGGTACCAGTAGCCGTTCCACTCGCCGAAGGCACCCGAGCGCTCCAGCACGGCTTCGATGGCATCGAGAGCGTTGGTAAGGGCCTCGGCCAACAGGTCCACGTCGCCGGGGTCCTCGAGGGCGGCGCCCAGCCAGCCGTCTTCTAGGAGCTCGCGCTGGTGGCGCATCATCCAGGCGGCGAAGTACTCGGCATCGGTGGCCTTTGCATCGTCCGGGCTCAGGTAGCTCGCCAACACCTCGACGTGGCCGAGCTCGTTGAGGTAGGTCCGGCTGGGGTCGCCTCGGGCCCGCTCGAGCCAGGAGCTGGCTTGGTGACTGAGTGGCCCGAAGGGGGTGAAGTCGAGCACCAGGTACTCCTGGAGCTCGGGCTCGTCTCCCTCACTGGTGCCGGTGATCCCGATGGCCCCCGAGTACGCCGGGCGCACCAGGCCGTCCTCGTTGAGGGCGGCGGTCGGGCGGCCCTCTTTGTAGAGGACCTCGGCCCACTCCTGATGCTCGGTGGCGGTACCAGAGGAGTAGGTGACGAGAGCCCCGACAGGGAGGGCTTCGACACCTTTGCCCGCCACGAGCCGGGGCATGTTGAGGTTTCCGCAAAGCTCGTACTGGTAGCTCTGGGCGTCGAAGTCCCAGCCGAGGTATAGGCAGTTGAAGGCAACGCAGGGGTGCAGCGGAACGTGTCGGGCTCGGGCCACCGCCTCGAGGTGGGCGGCGATAGCTACTTCGTCGTCAGGATGCAAATGACCCGGGCCGAGGACCAGCTCGGGGACGAAGAGTCCGGCCCCACCGACGTTGAGGGCGGGGTCAGGAGCTGAAGCGTAGCTCGTCAATTCGTCGAGCTCGGTCTCGAACCCGGATTCGGTGCCAGCGGTCTCGAACTCGTTCTCGGCCTCGCTCATGAACCGGCTCCGGTGCCGATGGCGGCATGCGCGTTGGCTGCCGACGCTTGCGCGTACTGGGCCAGACGCCACGAGCGTCCGTCCACGACCACCTCTCCGTCCTGGACCAACTCGTCGAGGACATCGCGCAGCTTCTTGGCGTTCACCCAACCCCGGTGGGATCCGAAGTGGACGTGGTTGGGAATCCAGCTGTGCACCCGGAAGCTCCGGCCGGCCCGCGAGCTCCAGATGGTGTCCGACCCCTGGAAGAGGGCGAGGAGTTGGGAGAAGGCGACGCCGCGGTACTTGAGGCGGAGCACCTCTTTGACCTGGCGGCGCAGGCGCAGAAGACGCCGGGCATCATCGGCCGCCGTGACCGGCGCCGGGTTGTGGTGCCAGAAGGCGCCGTAGAGGGCCGGCTCGGGCGCGGGGTCCGCACCACCAGTGCGGTCCTGCCAGCAACGCGAGCACCGGCAGGGCGCGGTGGCGCAGACCTCCGCCGGCGGGGTCTCCCCGAAGTACTCTGCGAAACCCACCTGGGCGCAGTGGTCCTCGGCGTCGAACCAGTCCTTGAGCCGTTGGATCTCTCCCATGGCCCGGGTCCGGCGTCCGCCCATGGCAGCTATGAAGCCTTCGGGGAGCTCGTGGGTGCGGATCTCGAGCGCTGTCACGAAGCTCTGGTTAGGGGCGAACTGGCTGACGTCGAGCCAGCCCGCCCCATGGGCGTCATAGAGGCGGACCCAGGTCTCGGCCGGTCCCTCACCGTCTTCGACCATCTCGGCGAAGGCCAGCCATGAGTGCAAGAGGGCCAGCGCGCAGGTCACCTGCGCCGCGCCCTGGGCCTCGCCAGCTCGGGCCCCAGTGGCAGCAATCGTGCGCACCCCTTCCAAGACGACGTCGACGAAGACCTGGTCTTCGGGGTCATCGGGGGCGGTGGGCCCCTCCATCACCTTCACGAAGGCGGGGATGTCACCGAGGTCCTCCACCGCCCCGAGCCCAGCCAAGGTGGCCATCGCCCGGACCACCCCGGCTCGGTAGTCGTCACGGGTCCGAGAGAGACGCGCCGCGTCGACCGACATCGTCCCAGCCGCGACCGCATCGTTGATGGCGGCGTCGGCCACCACCTTGGGATCCAAGAGCCCACCGCAGGTAAGCACGCGGCGCCCCAAGTCGCAGAGCACGCCCAGGTCAAGGTCGGTGGTGGTCAAGAACTCGACCATGCGCCAGCCCCGGCGATGGGCCAGCGCCATGCCGACGGCTCCCTGCTCGCCCCCTCCCGCACCCTGGGCCAGGTCCCGGCCGCCCCGGCCGAGCTGCTGGTAGAGCGACGCCATGTCCGAGGGCGGGGAGAGGCAAAGGACTGCAGCCACGTCGCCCCGGTCAATCCCGAGCCCGAAGGCCGAGGTGGCCACCACGATCATCCGGTAGTACGCCGGGTCGTCGGGATCCTTGGGTGCATACTTGAAGGCGTCGAGCACGGCGGACTTCTCGGCTGAGGACAGCCGGCCGTGGAAGCGGCGAACCTGCCACTCGCGCTCGGGGCCTATCCAGTCGCGCAGTTGGGCGTAAGTGCTCTGCACCTCGTTGACCGTCAGGCAGTAGATGATGAGGTGGCCCGGGCAGGCGTTGGCGACCGCCTCGGCGATGCCGGCGATCGCCACGTCGCCGCCGCGCCGCAGCTTGCGCGAGTAGATGGCGAGCTCGGGCCGGATGGGGTTGGCCGAGACCACTTCGGGCGGGGGCGGGGCGTCGGGTTCTTCTTGGGCGAAGAGCAACCGCAGCAGCCCGTCGCGGACAGAGGGATCGGCGGTGGCGGTGAAGGCCGAGATGGGGAGGGGCCGGTCGGCCCTGTGCGCCCGGGTTCGGATCTCGGCGAGTACGGGGGTGAGGCGGCGAAAGGAGGGGCGGAAGTCCTCGCCCCACTGCACGACAGTGTGAGCCTCGTCGATGGCCAACGCCGCCAGGCTGCCGCGCTCGGCCCCGGCGTAGAGGGCTTCACGAAAGGCCCGTTGGGCGGCGCGCTCGGGACTCACGTAGACGAGCTTGATGCCGGTGTCGCGGGTCCCGGCCAGGGCGGCGGCCACTTCGGCCTTGCCAGCCCGAGACGACGAGTCACGCAACGGAGCCACCAACGCCCGCACCGCGCCGGCCACCGTGCGGTTGAGCTCCATGGCCTGTTCGGCCATGAGGGCGACCAAGGGTGAGACGACCACGGTCACCCCGGGAAGCACCAGTGCCGGCAGCTGGAAGCAGTAGGACTTGCCGAAGCCGGTCGGCAATAGGGCCAGTAGGTCACGGCCGGTGACCACTGCGGCGATGGCGTCGGCCTGTTCGGGCCGCAAGGTGAGCTCGGCGTTCCCCGACAACAGGCGCGCAACCTCGGTGCAGCGACGCAACACTTCGGCTACTGCTCCTTCTTCACCCTCTGCCAACAGGTCGGCGTACTCCTGGACGCTTAACTCGAGGCGCTTGATCTGGCGCAGCTCTGGCGTGACGGTGTGGGCGAGGAGGGCCTCGGGTTCGCAGAGCTCAGCCGCTCGGGCCGGGGCCAGAGATCCGACGTCGGCCATGAAGCGCCAGATCCCCTCCCACGCCTCCTTCATGTTGACGACGTTGCCCCCGGCCGGATCGGCGCCGTCAGCCACCAGGAGCCCGGGGTCGAGGCTGCCCAAGAACACGTCACGATAGGTCCGGCGTAGTCGGTCCACCCCCGAGAGACGGCGGTCAGAGATGACGATGACCCCGCGGTGGGCGTCTGAACGGATGAGGCGTCCGATCCCTTGGCGCAGTTCCAGGGCGGCCAGTGGAAGGTAGTAGTGACGCTGGGCCCAGGCGTCGGGGTCGTCCTCGCCGGCCCGCGTGGCCCGCTCGGCGCAGGCCGCGATGCGGGCCTGGACGAGCGGGTCGGCAAAGGGGGCAAAAGGGAGCTTGTTGATCCACAAGAGTCGCAGCCGCTGCGGGTCGGCCACATCGACCCCGGCCCACAACCCCTTGGTCCCGACCAGTACTCCGCCGCGTTTTTCGAACTCGCTCACGGCGCGTTGGTTGCCCCGCAGCACGGCGGCGTGCACCGGGACATGGACGCCGCGGGCGGCCAGATCAGCGTCGAGGCGATCGGCGATGGCAGCGGCCGAGGAGGTGGCGGTGGTGATGACCATGGCTCCGCCGCCGTAGGGCGCGGGGCCGTCGACAGTGCGCTCGCCCACCGGTGCGGTGACCTCGGAGCAGAATCCGGCCACTTGCCACGAGAGAGTGTGGATGGCCTGGGTCTCGTGCTCGCTCCAGCTTGGGAAGTCGCTCATCACGTAGAGCCTCGCGTTGTGGGCGTAGTCGAAGGAGGCGGGCAGCCGGTGCTCGGCCACGTCCGTCCCGAACCCGAGGCGCGAGCGGATGAACTCGAAGCCGGTGTACTGCGGGCCTGGCGCCACCGACAAGGTAGCTGAGATCCACACCGAACGGGCGAAACTTGGGCGCAGCGCCATCCATTTAGCCTCAAGGGGCAGCTCCACCGGGCTCGTGTGCAGCGCAAAGCGGTAATGGCGCATCCCCATGCCCCGGACGAGGTCCGGGCTCTCATCCTCGTTGGCCCACACGATCCGATTGGCCACCGGCCCGGGGCCGTTCCCCGCCGGCGCAGGCCCAAATGCGAGGTCCCCGTCTATCTCGTCGCCATCAGCCTCATCGACGTCGAGGTTTTCTCCGTCGACATCCTCGTCGTCAACGACCGTGATGGAGTCGTCGTCATCTTCTGCATCGGTATCGCTGCCGTCGTTGCCATCTCCCCCGACAGGCGGCGCAGCTGGCGCGCTGGCGCGCGCCGGCGGTGGGCCGAACACGGCGTCGGCCACATCGCAGATGGCTCCGGTCGCCTCCTCCACGGCCATGGCGCGATCACCCAGGGCAGCGAAGCGCTCGGCGGCGGCCGGCTCGACCTGCGCGAAGGGGGCGGAGTTGAGCACGGCCATGACCATCCGAACCAAGTACTCACTCCTTTGGTGCAGGGCTCGGACCTCACTCACGGCGCGCATCACGTCGCGCCGGGCCTGATCGCCGCCCCACCGTGACACCAAGGTGGCGGCCCGGTTGGCGTTGCCCCGAGTCTTGGGACCGAGAACGGTGTCGAAGATCCGCGACACCGTGTTGGGCAGGATCTCTGAATGCAGTGCAGCGTCGAGATCGTCGGCTGCACTCAAGAGACCGGTGACATCGACGACCCCGGCGAGCTCTCGGCCACAGCGCAGGGCCTCTCGGGCCAACAGCTCGACCGAGAGGAAGTCGATGTGGGTGGAGAGGGCCTCGGTCGCCGTCGATTCGATGGCGTGGGCCTCGTCAACAATGAGGAGGGTCTGGTTGTCCCCGATGTGCTCTCGGTGCGCCATCAAGAGGGCGTGGTTGGTGACCACCAGGCGGTGGCGGGCCACAGCTTCGGGGGCGAACTCGGTGTGCAACTCCAACGGATCGTGCGGTGGCTCCGACGATGACGATGCCGAGGGTTCGGCACCGGGGTCTGGCTCCGTTGCGGCCGGCGCGCTGGGATCCGAGCCACCACCGCCACCTCCTACTACCGGAGCCGGTACACCGGCGCCCGGCGTTGGTGGCGCGCCAAAGTCGCCTGCCTCGGCCTGGGACAAAAGGCGGAGCCAGCGGGGCAGGGAGCCCTCGGTGTAGGTCTCGAAGAAGGGTGCCACGTCCATCGGGTCGACGGACCGTGACTCCCACTCGTCGGCCAGATTCGAAGGCGCGGAGCAGAGCCGCAGCAACAGGTAGGCCACCAGCTCGCAGAAGCGCGGTTCGGAGTAGAGCGTGCCCTGGGCCGGGCGGGGCGAGGCGGCCAACTCCTCGGTGCAATCGGCGATGGTGTGCACCAGTGAGCGCAGGGACAGCCGGTTGGCCGCGCCCTTCACCAGACCAGAAGCCGGCCGCAGCCAGGCCAACTCGCCGTGGGCGAGCTTCTCAATCTCGGCGGCCAGTTGGCGCTGGAGTTGTTTGGTGTGGGTGGCGATGACCACCCGGCCCCGCGGGTGCGACTCGAGCCACTCGAGCGCGGTGGACAAGGTGACATAGGACTTGCCGATACCGGTCGGGGCCTCGCACAGGCCGTCGGTGCCATCGGAGATCCAGCGGCGGAGCACTTTGGCCATCTCGTCTTGTGACGCCCGCAACTCGGCCCCACCGCGCGCTGCGCTGGCCACCAGATGGGGGTCGATACCCTCGGTCCCGCGCAGGGCCGTCGGCACGCCGCCTACTCTCGCCCGACCTCGGGTTCGCAACGGGGCGGTGGCCCCCAGGTGCCCGAGCACCACCGGGGTGACGTCGTCGGTCTCGAGGGCGACCGGTTGGGGAGCAGGGAGACCGCCAAGGGCGAAGAGCATCTTCCAGGGCGCACTGGTGGCCCCGAGGGCCGAGAGCAGCGCCACCAGGCCAGGGTCCTTGGCGGCGACCTCCTGCCCGAGCGCCTCGAGCAATCGGGCCAGCACCCGCGAGTCGTCAAGGGCGTCGTGCCAGGTGGCCTCGACCAGTTCCACCCCGGCGCGCGCCGCCAGGTCGAAGAGACGGTGGCTGCCCGAGGCGTGCGGGTAGAAGCACAGTCCGAGGTAAAGGGCGTCCACGCGAGCCGGGCCCTCGATGCGCTCGAGGTGGGCACGGTCAGCAGCCTCGTCGATGAACGAGAAGTCCGCCACCTCGGCGTTGTAAGCCACGAGGTAATCGGCCGACGCCACGAAATCGCAGAATGCCCCAAGTACCTCTGCCGGTGGGCGACTCTCTGCGGCATGGCGGGCGGCCACCTGGGGGTCGAAGACCTCGAAGCCCTCCTCGAGCTCAACGAAGCGTACGAACTCGGGCGCCTCGGCCACCCAGGCCGTATCGGTCCCGAGGCGTACCGCCCCGATCTGGAAGATCCGAGCCTCGGTGTAAGGGGCGGTGGCCACCAGTCGGACGGCGGTCTCGCAGTCAAAGGCCACCACCCGCACCCCCTCGTGGGGTTCGGGGGCATCGGCGGGAGACACTTCGGCCGGCAGGGCACGCAGACGAACCGTCCTCCCGACTACCTCCACCAGATCGCCGGCGGCTTCGACAATGCTGCCCGCCTGGGCCTCGGTGAGATGAGGCCAGTGCTGGCGCAGGTCGGCGAAGAGCTCAGCCGTCGAGATGCCACCGGGATGGGCGGCCAGGATCGAGACGAGGGTCCCCACCCGATCCCCTGGCATACGGCCTCCCATTCGTGTCCACCGAGCTGGTCTGCATCGCTCAACCCGACTCCGCAAGGACGATCACCAAGACGTTACAAGGCGGATGTGACATTTGCCTTGGTCGGTTTTAACTAACCTGATCCACCTGCAGAGTTCCAGTTTTCGTGGCCAACTGACCGTCCCATTGAAAGGCTGTACAGTCTGCCCCGGCCCCACATACCGTGACCTGCCCAGGGTTCTCTTCCACCTCAATTACCTCGAAATCGAGGGGCGTGGTCCCTTGCGCCTCGAACCGGATTTCATTCGCAAAGCCTCCGTCAGAAGTTCATCGGGAATGCTGGTCTCGGGCAGCGCGAGTTCAAGGTAGTTATATGGGAACTGCAAACTTGGCAGGAAAGGGCTGACAGCACACTCGCGACACAGAATCGAACCAGGGACTTCCGGTACACGAACGACAGCCGTGGCAGCCCGTCCGCATCCCGAGCACAAGTGCGACTCGACGTAGCTCCCTTCCGCTGTGGTTGCAGCGCTCCACTGGCCCACCCGCCGGATTGAAGGTTCCCAGACAGGCGTGCCCTCTTTGAGTCGCGGGAGGGTGAGTGGGTGGAGGTCCGTGTTCTTGATCCCGAAGAACTGGGTCACGTGCTGAAGTCGATCGAGCCGCGCGGAGTTTCCGAAGGCGGCGACCACATCCGCGAGAATCTGCCGCTTCGGGTTGGTGTGGCACCACGTACCAGCGTCCCATGACCTTAGTCCGCCGTAGACCTCGCGGAGATGGGCGTTGAAGGCTCCGTGATCGAACGAGTCTGGGTTGTCTGACCATCGGGGTTCCCCGCCGAGAAGCGCCTCGGAGAGTTGGGGGAAAGGTGCGATACTGACAGCCCTCGCCACGCTGTACGGGTAGCCGGCCTGCTCGAGCCGGTGCACCAACTTGCGACGCTCGACGCGGCTCGGCCCACCGTGCTCGACGACCTGGCGCTCGGCTGGCGTCATTACGCGACCCTGACGTGGTACCCGCCCGGAGATCGGCCCGAAGTTCACGACCGAGCCGTTGGCGGGGATCTGCCAGTACAGGGAGAATTCACACCAGTCCTCGTCGACCACTTCGATTCTCAAGTCCTTCAACACCGCCTCCAGGTTCTCGGCGTCCTCGCGGTCGACCATCCCCGTGGGATCGAGGAGCGATTCGATGCCCGCCAACAGGAAGTCGATCTCTCCGGTGAATGAGTCCGGGAGTCGTGGTGTGACCTCGTGACTCCCAGTCCGAGCGAGCTCTTCCTCGAGACGCTTCACCTCGAGGGTGTGATCTCGGGCGTCCGTCTCGTAGGCTCGAGCGACTTCCGGATCGACCTCTCGGACCACTTGATCTCTCAAGCGTCGAGCTATCCGGCGCTCCTCGTCAAGACGCTCCCTCAGGGCAATTCGTCGAGCCTCACTGCGATTGACGACGACGCGACGCCCCTGAGCATCCAGGGCCGCCAGGCCGTCGGCTCTGGCCGCCTCGACGCCGTCCCGGAAGGCCTGTGCCGTCGCTTCCGCGATCGCGCGATGCAAGTCGACGCGCTTCAGCGAGGCGATCTTGTGACCGTCGGCGGAGCTACCCGTATGCCAGGCACCGCTCATCGCACACCCGCCCTTCGTACTCGCAACTCATAACCCTCTCGCGACGTCGCCTGGACGAGGAACTCACTGCCGTCCTGAACCCAGTTGGCCCCCGTGAGTGGAGCAACGCGCTTGCGTGCTCGCCCCCCAGTGCGCGGACGGTAACTGCGACGAACCTCGAGCGCCGTCGTGATGATCTCGTGGTCGATCCAGCCGCCCTCGGGGAGCCCCCAGTCGTAACTGAACTCCACGTGGCCCTCGGGGTAGTCCGTCGAGGGAGCAAGCACCGGCAGGGCCGAGATGTGGTCTGAGCCCGGGAAGGGGTTGCGGTGGCGCTGAACGTGATGCCCCGTGCGGTAGAGGTCCGCGTAGCGCAGCAGGTGGTTCACATACGTGGCCGGGTCACGCAGGTCCCCCACGTTACGTCGCCGACCCTCACGGCTGGTCGACGAGCTCACGATTCCGGCGTCACCAAGCAGCCTCACGAACTTCTCGGCGGTGACCCTCGAGTCAGCCAGCAGCGTCCAGGCAAGCGCCACCTGCTCACGAGCCCCGAGGTCGAGCTTCAAGTTCTTGGCCTCGGGGTCGTAGGTGTAGCCCAATGGCTGGCTACCCACGCCGCGTACCCACTCCCCGCGCACGTACTTGGCCACGACTCCGGCCGTCAGGCGCTGGACGATGAGGTGACGCTCGCTTGCGCTGATGGTCGCGAGCGTGCTCCACATGAGCTGGCCCATCTGGTAACCCTCACCCTGCATAGGGATCCGCGCGCCGCCGGCGTACACCGTTTTCACATTGCGCGTCACGGTGCTGTGGACGAGGCCCGCCATCTCGAAGGAACGCACGAGGCGCGACAGAGCGACGACGTGCAGCTGTTCCGGGCGTACCCGCTCAAGCAGCGCGTTCAGGATCAGGGTCCATTGGTTGTCGCCCTGCACGTCGGTCTTGGCTGCTGACGCCTCAGAGTAGAAGAAGAGTGTGCCCTCGATCGAGAAGAGGACGCCACGGGTTCCCCGATGCGCCAAGGGCACGGCCGCCACTCCGGCCGGGAGCGCCTCAGGGCGCAGCAAGGGGTCTAGTCCTACCTGGCGGGCACCCTCATATCCGGGCAGATGCTTGCAGTAGGAGAGAGTGTGCTGGATGCACCCATCCATCAGCGTGTGGTCGTAGACCGCCGACTCGCGCACCACGACGAGATCGCGGGCTCGCTCATCCAGCCGTGGAATCTGGCGCAGCAGTGATGGCGGGGGCACCATCGTGCGCGCCTCCAGAACGGGGTCGTCGCCCGTCAGGTCGTAGGGTTCATGGGCGAGGCTCATCGGCTCCTCCTTCTCTCATCCGCCGACGGCGGAGTGTCGCCGCAGCGAGCGCCTCCCAGGCCTGGAGGCACCTCGCTCGCGTGAGCGCAGTCACCGGCTGGAATACCCGAGCAGGTACCGCTTCCTCCGTAGGTCGACGTTGGAGTGCCATCAACTGCGACGGTAAGTGACGAGTGTGACTTACCCGAACTGGACTTGTCGTCGTCGTTGGCGCTACTGCACAGAACGCGGACGAACGGCACTATCCGCAGGTCAGCCTTCTCTCCCGCAAGCAAGTTCTCGACGGCGGCGGCCAATTCGTGACACGCAAAGAGGGGCGCGTGGCTGTGCGGCGATGGTCTCGACATACCGGCAGATCGTCCGAGGTTCAGATTGCCGCGCAATAGGACGCTCATACCACGAGGGGCAGATGCCGCCCCCGCGCCCCTCGGCGCAGAGCGGTGCGCATCCGCGGCGCCGCCGCCCGACCACCTCACTCACGCCCGACAGTGACGCGAGCTCGCGTGAAGACACCGCCTACGATCTCGGCGAGTCAAGGAGAGCGCCCAGCAGTTCCGGGCGGTACCCCGTCGCCCAGCGTCGCACCGAGTCTCTCGTCAGCGAGCCACGGCGATCTTTCACGAGCAAACCGACCTTGACCAGTCCGGCCAGACCGGCGCGATCAATCCCTGCCACCTCGCAGAGCATTGCGGCGCTGACTCCTCGCGGTACCGAGTGACGTCGACTCCCCTCCACTTCCACCGAGTCCCGCATGACGTAGGTTGCACCGGTGAAGTCGGTCTCACCCGCGAGTTCGAGTCGGCCCGATGCCACCCAGTGACGAATCGTCGACTCCGCCACGCCAAGATGTGCGGCCGCCTCGTGCACCCGCAAGGCTCGATCCCGTAGAGCGTTGGTCTCCTCGACCGCTTGACGCAAGCGCCCGGCCTCCTCCTCGGAGAGGACGTACACCCGCTCATCGTGGCTATCGCGTCGCGGGGAGATGCCGAGGCGACTCAACGCCTGGAAGGCAGCGTGGTAGGGCACGCCGAGGTCCGCAGCAAGGGCGGGTAGGAGCCAGCAGCCCTCGTTGCGGTCACCGAAGGCTTCAACATCCTTTAAGAGGGCACGCCAGCCCCGAGAACTCTTGTACGCCGGGATCGCGCCACCGAAGAGCCGTCGAGTCGTCGACTCGGCTAACTGGAGAATCCGGGCGGCCTCGCGCACCGAGACGGTCGGCTCTGCGTTCTCAGTGGCCCCTTCGTCGATAAGCCAGCCCGCCGCGAGGAGGCGAGCGTTGACTCGCTCGACGACTTGGTCCGAGATTGTCGAGGCGAACAGTGGGCGCACGGCCGTCGGGACCATGAGACCGCCCGCGGCGGTGTCAATCTCGTCCTCCAAGACTCGAGCGACCGGCGTCAGGTGCGACTTCAGCCTCGGATCCAGGGTGTACACGACCCTCTGTGTCAACCTCCTGTGAGGCAGATGGAACAACCGATTCGTTGAGCAGAGAGGGCGGGGAAGGAACTCTTCGACATGACCATCACGACCAACCGCACCGTCGACGCGCGCCACGATGGCG